>JASHSC010000284.1 GCA_030036915.1 Terriglobia bacterium | reverse complement strand
CCACTAATTCGCCCACTCCGGAAAGGTTGCGATTGCGTCCATGTAGTTGTGAATCCGGTCGGTGTGCGCGTCCTCCTGCCATCCCCCGCGGCCCGGCCGCCAGGTTTCGTCCCGCGGGCACCCGTCGTCATTGACGGTGTAGAGGGCGTAATTCAAGGCTTGCCAGGCGAGTGCCTTGTATTCCATCGATCCGGTCGCCGCAGAGTACAGGGCAAGCACGCCGCCGTAGGTGGTAAGCGCGCCTCCCCAGGGATTTTTGTCATTCGTCTGTTCGCCGCAAACCGGCACGCCGTCACGGACACTCGTGAAGTTCAGAGCGGCGAAATCGATCAGCGTTTTGGCATCGACCCTCCAATCCGGGTCGAGTGCCTCGCGTTTTTCAATCAAATAGCGGGCCAGATTGAGCGGCGACCAGGAATTGCGATTGCCGGGTTCGGCGTGGTCCTCAAAAAACTGCTCCCACAAGGACCCATCTTTCGCAGCGTTGGGGATTTGCTGGTCCTTAATCCAATCCCATAATTTGGCGCGAGGCTCGCGAAACTCCGCATAACCGTGGTCCAGCAGCTTGTCAAACAAGCGCAGGATGTAGGACATATTGGCGGAGACCGGCCCACGCCCCTCACCCGTTCGGTAATCCACCCGGAAGGGCCACGGCGAGTGCTGAGCGTCGCCCGCGCCCATGTTCACCACCAGCACGCGCGCGTTCTGAAGCGCCTGGTCGAGATACTTCTTGTCCTGTGTCTCTTCGTAAAGCAACACAAGAGCGTACCCCGCGATTCCGCCCTTGTCCGGCTCAATCTCATACGGCTGGTCGGCCTGGCAGCCTGAATCCGCGGGCTGTGGGAAGGCCTCGCGTTTGCCCGTTGAGCGAGAAAAGCGCGGGTATTTGCCGGAATCCGGCGTGAGGCTCTCTTTAACTAGATAATCCCCCATCAACTTCGCGAATTCGAGTGCCTGGGGACGGCTCTTCCCCGTCCAGGCGTAATACTTCAGGTAAGAAATGATTCCCATGCCATCCTGCATGGCGGGAATGAAATCCTGCCGCTTCTCGATGGGTTGATAATTCCCATCCATGAACGTCATAACCATAAACCGGGGATGACCATGCTCCAGGGGGGAGGCAAAATACCAGTTCATTTCCCGAGTCAGTGCGTCCTTCCAGGATGTCCAGGGAAGAAGTATTCCCTCGGAACTGTACACCGCCGGATGATTACCAATGATGACGTTCTGCGCGCTGGATAAAGCGGAACCGCATATGACTAATCCAACTAAAATTATTGTGACCCGGATCAAACGCACGCAGACTTCTCCAGCCTCGCAGGGCCTGCTTTACAAACACAAAATGCGACTTCTCCCTGATGGTTACAGGCCCAAACTTCGTGAAATTCTCACAGTCCAATTTTCACCGGGATTATGACCGCGCCGTGCAGGTCTGTCAACCTATAAGGTAAACTAGGAAAATTATAGGGCGATGGCTTGAAATCAAATTTGTTAACCCTTACAATTTTCCTGTGACTTTTTCACATACGAAGCGAAAATCTCGACTTGCTGAATTGTGCAAGTTTCTTAAGGAACGCTCGTCGGCAACTTACGGTGAATTGGCCAATCATTTCACCGTCTCCGAAATGACCATGCGGCGCGATGTGGGAATCCTGGCTGCGACGGGACAAGTGTTGGTTGTCCCGCGCGGAGTGCAAACCGCCCGTGGGTTCTTGGCCGAGTTACCGTTCCTCGAGCGAATCCAGCGAATGGGCCGCGAAAAGGAACTGATCGGCAGGGCCGCAGCGTCTTTGGTGAGCGAAGGATCCTCCGTGGTTCTGGACTCCGGCACCACCACATTGCAAGTGGCCCGCCACCTGCGCGACAAACACTGTACGGTAATTACCATGTCGCTTTCGGCGCTCCAGGAGCTTGCGGACAGCCCCTCTGTGCGAATCGAATTAGTCGGCGGCGTATACCGGAGCAGCAGCCAGGACCTTGTCGGACCTCAAGTGTACGAAGCACTATCGGGAGTTCGCGCTGATCGGGTGATCTTTGGCGCCGCAGGAGTGTCCCTCCTGGGAGATGTGATGGTGAACGATACCGACGCCGCGCAAGGTCTGGTGCGGGCCGGGCGCCAGCGCATTCTGGTGGTGGATAGCAGCAAGCTGGGCGTTGAGGCACTCTACCGCTTCTGCGAGCTTGGCCAGTGCGACCTGATGATTACCGACGACGGGGCGAAAGAAACGGACCTGGAACAGCTCCGCAAGCACGTCAAAATCACGGTTGCGCGCGCGGAAGACAATTGATTCACGCCTGCCGGCCGCGCCTTTCGGTCACTGTAACCCTATTCAAGCCCGTACAATTAGGAAACAGTCAACCAGATCCAATTTCCCTTAAATCAGATTTGACTTGATCCCGCAGTTGTGATACGAAAGGGGCATCGTCGAAACGGGCTGCAGCAGGAAGTAGAGAGGTGTTTTCTCAGCTTGCCGAGTGATGTCATTTTCACCTTTGGCAAGGGAGATTTTTGTTCAGGAAGCACTCATTCGTCCTGCAATCTGAAGAGCGAAGCCGCGTCAAAGAAGGCTTGACAGCCACGGGATTACAAGGAGCATAGCCATGCCGAATAGAGAAATCAGGAAAACCGCGTTAGCATTGCTTATATTGATAGTTGCTTCGGCACTCGCTTGGGCCGACACGAAGAAAAGCAGCGCGCCTGCGAAGCCCGCTGCGAAGTCTTCCACGCCTGCGAAGACGACCACGACACACACAACAACTACCACGACACGCACAACAACCACCACGCATACGACCACGACCACGGCGAGGCCCGGC
Organism: Terriglobia bacterium; assembly: GCA_030036915.1. Lineage (GTDB taxonomy): Bacteria > Acidobacteriota > Terriglobia > UBA7540 > UBA7540 > Bog-366. The sequence continues at coordinate 1,613 of JASHSC010000284.1, read as the reverse complement.
GGCATGACCGCGGCGCACCCCGGCGGCAGTGTGGGCGGAAGACCGGGAACGGCCATGGCGGGCCATCCGGCAGCAGGCGGAGCGATGCGAGGACCGGCTGGGCACATGACGACCACCCGCACTTTACCCGGCGGGGGCAGGGCTTCCGTCACGACGCGCGCCAACGGCCGAGTCGCTTCGATTCACGCCAACGGGATGGACATCAACCACGGCATCCACGGCGGACGCACCATAAGATCGGAGCGCAACGGCCGTGTAGTCATGAACGATGGACGGCATGGCGGGTACGTACAGCGTCCCTACTTCAGCCGCGGCGGCCGGACATATTACGCCCGCACTTATGTGCGTGACGGCCACGTTTATTCCCGCGCTTATCGGGGTTACGACTATCACGGCTACCACTACTACGGATACGTTCCGGACCGCTTCTACCACCCGGGGTTTTACGGTTGGGCATATCACCCCTGGATTCACCCGATTTATTACGGCCCCGCGGTGTGGGGTTGGGCGGGAGCACCGTGGTTTGCTGTTTATCACGGATGGTTCACGCCTTACCCGGTGTATGCAACCGCCGGGCTTTGGCTTACGGATTACATGATCGCGGCCAACTTGCAGGCCGCCTACCAAACGGGTGTGGAAGCAGGCCAACAGCAAGCGATGGCTGCACAGGGTCCGCCTCCGGGCCAGCCGGCGCCCCCGCCGCCCGCGCCTGGACCGGCTGATAACACCCAGGACACTCAACTGAGCCCGGAAGTGAAGCAAGCGATTGCCGATGAGGTCCAGGCCCAGCTCGCCGCTGAGCGTGCCGCGGCAGCGGCCACGAATCCTCAACCCGGCGCTCCTGCTGCTCCGGAGCCTGCGCCCGCTCCTGCGCCCGCCGGCGGGCAGGTTCCCGACGCGCTGAGTCCCTCCGAGCGCGTCTTCGTAGTGGCCAGCGCACTGGACGTCACCACAACCGCAAACCAGGAATGCGGCCTGACCTCGGGCGATGTTCTGATGCGCCTGACGGACAGTCCGGACGCCAACCAGAACGTGAATGCCAGCGTCCAGAGCAGCAAGAAGGGTGATTGCGCCGCCGGACAGACCATCGCCGTGGGGGTGAACGACCTCCAGGAAATGCACAACCACTTCCACGAGCAGATGGACAGCGGCTTGGGCAAACTGGCCGACAATTCCGGCAAGAATGGCCTGCCCGCCGCTCCTGACACCTCGACGACGGCGGGGGAAGTGCCGACGCCACCTCCGGATTCCGGCGCCGCGGACCAACTTCAGCAGCAACAACAGCAGGCTGACCAGACCGAGGCACAGGTGAAATAGGCAGTTTGATGTTCTGCAGTTTCAGGATGAATACTCGCAGCCGCGGGCGGATGTGAAGCGCCACCGTCAAGCGAAGATGAGGAGCGACATACCGCCCGCGCTCCCTGCTTCCAGTTAATCTCCGAACCCGCGCGCGCACGGCGCGGCGAAGAGCAGCACGCATCTCCGCAGGAGGCCAATTCCATGAGACGAAAACACCAGTCGATTCTTCCCGCAATTGCTTTACTGGCGGCAGCGGCGATTCCCTGCTCGCTGGCTTTGGCGCAGGATGCTCAAGCACCTGCCGCGGCACGCTC
>JASHSC010000283.1 GCA_030036915.1 Terriglobia bacterium | reverse complement strand
GCCGGAAACTGGCTTCTCCAGGGGACCATCATGGGCAAGCAAACCACGCACGACGTCGCCGCGGAATGGGTCGTGGAACATCAATATCTGAGGATTCATGAAGTCTCTCGAGAGAAGAACGCTCAGGGTCAGCCCGGATATGAAGCCATGGTTTTTGTCGGCTGGGATCAGGCGGCGGGCGAATACGTTTGCATTTGGCTCGACACGTATGGAGGCATGAATGCAACCAGCCTGGGACACGCCAAGCGCAACGGCGACGTAATACCGTTCCTCTTTAAGGACAAAGACTCAACCTTTCACACTCAATTCATTTATCATCCCGAAGCGAGCAATTGGGAATGGCGGATGGATTCGGAGGAAAAAACGGGAATGAAGCCTTTCGCGCGGTTGACGCTGACCAAAAAATAATAATGATGCGGCCTTGGCCTTCGCGGGCCTGCCCAATTAGGCAGCTCCCCTCAAAACCCTTTGGTTTCGTCGCGGATCTTCTTTGCCAGCCTTTCAATTTTGTCGGCGCGGCTGACGATTTCGCTGGCAGGGACTTTGGCATTCGGATTGTCCAGTAGGTCCCGAAGTCCCTTGGCCAGGGTGGCGAGTTCTTCAGCATCACTTTTTGATTTCGCGAAATTGGCGCGCATGATGCTCTGCCGTTGCGCATCGGTCATGGGTACAGGAAGATCGTTGCTAATATCATTGGGGTTCGCTGGCCGCGAACGCGAGCTATTGGTCTGAATGCCAGGGCTTTGAATGCCAGGTGCCGAGGACTGCGCAAGCGGGGAAGAGGGTGCAATCCCCACAAGAATGATGAGGAGCCCCCCCAGCAGAATAATCCCACGCAGCTCGGCAAACTCGTTTGATCCCATCATCCGGAGATCCTCCCCCGGTCGCGCCAGGAGCCAGCTAGTGGTGTCGTAACGTGAAGAACCGAATGCTCGGACTGCTTACTTCTGCCTTGCTCGAAAAAACACGAATGCGGCTCAATGGCCAAGTGCCTAATGCTCATAGGCCTCCCCCTTAATTTTTTTGGCCAACTTTTCCAGCTTTTGCGTTTTCGCAAGAACGTCCAGGGGAAGGACATTGACATTGAGTTTATTCAATTCATCGCGGAGCTGGTCGGCTAAGGCGGAAAGTTCTGCAGCGTCGGTCTTGGTCCTGTCGGCACCGGATTTCTTCGATTCCTCTTTCTCCTTGGAAGTAATCGCCGTAGGTTGGTTGTTGAGCGCCGATGGCGGAGTTGCGGCCTCGCCAGTTTTGGTTGGACCAGGATTCTGCGCACCCAGCAGCCCTACGGTGGTCGGCAAAATCAATGCGGCAACCACGAGGAGGCAGGGGAAAATCAGGAATCCGCGAAACTTGAGTGTTGGGCGGGCTCGACCCATGTCGGAATCCCTTCCTCACCTCAGCGGATACAGCGCTGGGGCATCGCACGATTCTCAGCAATATAATAATTGTAGCGCCCTGCCCTGCGGACTTCAATCGAACCTTCGATTGAAGCTGAACAGTGTAGCAAGCCTCCGCGCTACAATGCGCGCCCGTCTCATGCTTTCCTTGGTGTCGCGGTCCATTCTGCACAGGAAAGCCAAAGGCAATTTGTGGCACGGGAAATTCCAGGCAAGCAAAATATTAGGAGCGACAAAACGCAGTGGGAAGAGGTTTCATTCCACGCAGACGGAAAAGTCACCCTTAGTGCAGCGGCTGATCAAAATGTACGCCGTAAACATGCCGTTCCCCTTCGGTCGCAGACTCTGTGCGGACGATGCGGGCGCGGGCTTCGGCTTTTTCATTCGCCGGATCGTACGGGCAAATGACCATAATTCCCTGGCCCAGCAGGTACTTTTTATCGCTTGTGAAGCACAAGCCTTCTTGGGAGATGTTCTCGGTTTGGGCAACATCCACTTCCCCGTAATAATCCCGTACCCGAACAGGGAGTTGAGCGGGTTTCCGGAACGACTTCCTGCGCTCCGAGTCGAGGGCATAGCCCGTGGTGGCCTCTCTTACCGCGGCTTGATAGGTTTGAGTTTCGACCTCAAAACCGCGCTTCGGATATCCCCAGGAAGTCACCTCACCACAATTGAGGCAGGGCTTGGTCAGCAGTCCTGCTGTCTCGAGAACTTCCACTTCCACCAGCGAGAGAGATTGCAAAGTCAGCTTCTGGCAATTGCGGCAGGCAAGCAAGATGTGGGCATCGGAATCTTCGACGGCGGGTGGGAAATCGATTTCCCAGATGTTCTTGTCCATGTGCACGCACTCGACCCCCCAATCTCCGACTTTGTTGGTAGGAGGGGCGATGGGGCCGATGACTCGAAATTCCGCCTCCTGGCCGTTAGTCTGATTAAGAATGCTGAGGCTTTGGCCGGGCTTGAAAGAGCCCGATACCTGGATGCGCGCGCCGTGACGGTTCACGGTAACAGTGCGGCCAGTTGCCTCATAGGCTTTCCCATCCTCATCCGCGCCGCGAAAGGTGATCGGAATGCTGAACATGACTCGGGGTGAACGACGCTGCTCGTTTTCCATAATTTGTCCGGCAAGAATCCAAATCTTTAATTAAATATAGTTTACCGACCTATAGTCTGGGAGGCAACTTCATGTTTCGGAAAAAGGGAGAGAATTTCTCCCTGATAATACCTACCCGGTCCATGGGCGTCTCTTTCAAATCGGTTTCGCGCACCGCGAGCAGCCCGCCAACCTTAGGCAAGAAGTTTCTCCACAACCTCGCCATGCACATCCGTCAGACGGAAATGGCGGCCCTGATATTTGAATGTCAATTTCGTGTGGTCAATTCCCAAGTTGTTGAGCATGGTGGCGTGCAGGTCGTGCACGTGCACGGGGTCCTTCACGATGTTGTAGCAATAGTCGTCGGTCTCACCGAAAGTCAAGCCAGGCTTGAATCCTCCGCCCGCCAGCCACATGGTGAAGCATCGCGGATGATGGTCGCGGCCGTAATCGGTTTCGGTCAAGCGACCCTGGCAGTAAACGGTGCGTCCGAATTCCCCGCCCCACACCACCAGCGTGTCGTCCAGCATGCCGCGATCCTTCAAGTCCTGCACCAGCGCCGCAGCCGCCTGATCCGTGGCCTTGCACTCCTTGGGCAGCGCTACGGGCAAGCCCCCGTGGTGATCCCAATCACGGTGGAAAAGCTGAATGAACCGCACGCCGCGTTCCGCCAGCCGCCTCGCCAACAGGCAATTCGCCGCAAACGTGCCCGGCTTCCGGGCGTCATCTCCGTAGAGCTTGAATACGTGTTCGGGTTCCTTGGAAAGATCCGTGAGGTCCGGCACGGAGGCCTGCATGCGGAATGCCATTTCGTATTGCGCGATGCGAGTTGATATTTCCGGGTCGCCGAAATCTTCTAAAGCCGACTGATTGAGTTTGGCAAGCGCGTTAAGGAAGACGCGGCGATCGTCGCGCGTGAAGCCGCTCGGGTCGGTGAGAAATAAGACCGGATCGCCTGCCGAGCGAAACTTGACGCCCTGAAATTTGGTAGGCAAAAAGCCGCTTCCCCACAGCCGATCGTAGAGCGGTTGGCCGGTCCCGCCCTGCGTTATCAATACCACGAACGCCGGCAGGTCTTTGCTGTCGCTTCCCAATCCGTAGGCGAGCCACGAACCGATGCTGGGCCGGCCTGCAATCTGCGCTCCGGTCTGGAAAAAGGTCACGGCAGGATCGTGATTGATGGCGTCGGTGTTCACGGTGCGAATGATGCACAAGTCATCCGCCATTTTTGCGGTGTGCGGCAATAATTCACTGAACCACGCGCCCGACTTGCCGTACTGTGCAAACTTGAAGATGGATGGCGCAACCGGCAGCCGATCCTGCGTGGCGGTCATGCCGGTGAGCCGTTGCCCCATCCGAATCGACGCGGGCAATTCCTCGCCGCGCTTTTCCTTCAGCACAGGTTTGTAGTCAAAAAGATCCATTTGAGAGGGTCCGCCCGATTGGAACAGGTAGATCACACGCTTCGCCTTGGGCGCGAAATTGGGAAAACCCGGCAGTGGGGGATACGGTCGATCGGCTGAGGCAGGTTGAGGCGTCTCCTCCGCCCGCAGATCTCTTCCGAGCAGCGTGGCGAGAACGACCGTGCCAATTCCCGCCGCATTCCGGCTGAAGAAGTGCCGTCGTGTCATCAAAAGACTGCGTTCATCGATTGGACCCATGGCCTACTCCTTGGTAATCGTTTCGTCCAGGTTGAAAATCAAACTCGCCACAGCCGTGTAGGCAGCCAAGTCAGCCGGGTTCAAGCTGGTGTCGCGCGGCGAATTTCCTTCCGACAGGTAATGAGCCGCGTCTTCCGGCTTGGCTTTAAAGCGCATTTCGAATTGGTGGAACGTATCGAGCAGCACAGCCTGCTCGGCCGGCTTGGGAGCGCGTGCGAGCGCCAGCCGATACGCGAAATCGATGCGCGCCTCGGGCGTCGAGCCGCCTTCCTTCATCATCCGCTCCGCAAATTTGCGCGACGCTTCCATGTAGGTAACGTCATTCATCAAGTCCAGCGCCTGAAGCGGCGTATTCGTGCGGTTTGCGCGCACGATGCACGTCTCGCGACTGGCGGCGTCAAACGTCACCATCGCCGGAGGAGGAACGGTGCGTTTCCAATACGTATACAAACTGCGGCGATAGAGCCCTTCGCCTTCATCGGCCTTATAAGTCAACTCGCCGAAAGTAAGTTCTTCCCACAGGCCCGGTGGTTGATAAGGCTTCACCGGCGGGCCTCCGATCTTTTCCACCAGCAGTCCGGAAACGGCCAGCGCCTGGTCGCGAATCACCTGCGCGGGCAAGCGCAATCGCGGGCCGCGCGCCAGAAGGCGATTCTCCGGATCTTTCTCCAGCAGCGCGGGCGTGATCCGCGAGGACTGGCGATAGGTTGAGCTCATCACGATGGTCTTCAGCAGAGCCTTCACATTCCAGCCGCTGTCCATGAAGCGCACGGCCAGGTCATCGAGCACGTCCTGATAGACCGGCCAGTCGCCCTGCGAGCCAAAATCCTCCACGGTTTTCACCAGGCCCACGCCGAAGAGCATTTGCCAGAAGCGGTTTACAGTCACGCGCGCCGTGAGCGGGTTCGAGCGGTCCACCAGCCACTGCGCAAATCCCAGGCGGTTGTTGGGAAAACCCGCCGGCATGGGCGGCAGCACGTGGGGCAGTCCCGGCGACACTTTTTCGCCGCGCGCGTCGTAGGCCCCGCGCTTCAGGATGTACGCATCC
>JASHSC010000282.1 GCA_030036915.1 Terriglobia bacterium | reverse complement strand
TAATAACCAACACAGCCCGGCTTGCGGATCTGCATCCGCATGCCGGGCCGAATGATCAGAGTGACCTGAGGAAATCCAGCAATTCCTGCTTCTGCTGGTTGGAGAGTTGCTGGAAGAGGCTGATAACGGCGTTGGCCTCAGAACCTGAGCTGGAGTGGTCCTGAATGGCCGTCAGCAGCCCTCCGTTGGAGGGCGTGGCGCGTCCGTCATGCAGGAAGAACAGACGCTGCCCCAGTCCCCAAAGCGGTGCGGTGCGGAATTCATCCGGGCCGGCCGCTCCCTGAGTGACATTGTCGGCAAGCCCCGATCCCATATTGTGCACCAGCAGGTCGGAGAAAAGTGCCGCCGTCTGGTTGTTGAGCGAAGGACTAAAGGCGGAGGTGGAAGTCTGCATCGACGGGGTGTGGCACATGTCGCAATGAATTTGGGAGAAGATCGCCTGTCCCGCGGCGATGGATTGAGCCGAGGGATTCCCCGGAATGCCCTGGATGGAGGGTGTGGGAGGAGCGAGGAAGCGCACGAAAGCGGCGAAAGCCACGACGTCACTGAGAATGGCCGAACCCGAGGCGGTGAAGTTGGTCGTGTCCTCGGGTGTGGGGTTGAACAGGCAGGAGGGAGGAGGAAGACCGCGCTCATTCGTGAAGAGCTCGTTGGTGACGCCCATCTCCACGTTGTAAGCCTCGCCTGCGAAGACCTCCACCGACTTGTTCTGAGCCTTCCAGCCGAATTTGGTGACCGTGCCGTCATTTCCGCTGGTATTTGGGTGGCCGGAAATGCCCAGACTCTGCTTGAGCGAGGTATTGGCGGCCATGTTGGCATAGATGGTGGAGTCCAGAATATTCTCGATCAGCCCGGCTCCGAAAACCGGCGTGGGAATTCGGAAGATCAGGTTGTTGAGCTCCTCCATCTGGGAGAAGTTGGGCTGCGCCATGCTGCAACCCGAAGCGTCCAGGCGGCCGGTGATGGTGAAGAGGTCGTGAACTCCGCCGTCGGGAGTGGAGCTGAGCGTGCCATTGGAGTTCACCACATAGGGAAAACGAGCTTCGCGAACCGGACCGTCTGTAGTGATGAAGGAGGGAATGGAATTCGTCGCCCCGTAATCGGTGGCTGCCGCGATCTGCGGATTCACGCTCGGACTGCTGCCGCCGATGGCCGGCTGGGAATGGCAACTGCCGCAACTGTTGGAATTGAAAGTTGGTCCCAGCCCCCCGTTCGGGAATCCCGGCTGGGTTCCAGAGACGGAATCAATGGTAACGAAGCGGGTTTGCCCGTCCTGGAAAAATTGAAGTTCCTCGGCAGTAAGAGAGGAGAGTGGTTGCCCCGCGCCAGGCGGTCCGTTGCGGGGGCCAGGATCTTGCGCAGTGGTATTCTGCCCGCTGCTACTGGAGGTGGATACGGGTGAGCTTGTTCCGGACGATTCGGTGCTCGCAACAGGATCCTGTGGGGTGGCAGTTTGGCCGCCCGGGGTGACGGCGGGATTTGGGGATGGTTGGCCGCCATGGGCGGACACCTTGAGAATCGCACTGTTCGCAAGAACCCAGGATACGCCAATGGGTATCGTTGAAAACAATACGACCCTGAGGAAACGTCTCCATTTGCTCATCAGAAACTCCTTTTTCTGGAGGAAATGGCAGACCAAGAGGGTGGGAACGTGTGGAGGCGGACCGGGGTCCGGTGGGAAAGTAGCTTGGCCTGACAAATCTACCCGGTTGATTTTCCTGGCTGGGCAGCCATCTTTAGCGAAGACTGCGGTACCGTCAACTGGCCGGAGGTACAGTTTTTGGACACCGTACTTGCTTCTTCATTCCCTGCCCTTAAGGGTTATCCCTCTCGTCCGGAGGTTTATTGCGCTATAAGCATTTCTTAAAGTATTACTTTAAGTATTGCGGGGCGGCCTGCGACGCCGGATTTTCGGTAGGATGGCCGGGCGCTGACTCCATCCTCTGCTCCAAATCCTTGAGCAGCGATTGGGCCGGGGCGTTTTGCGGGTCTTCAGCAATCTCCAACTTCGCCTCCTGCTCTGCCTCTGGAAGCTTCCCTTCCGCCTTCAAGACTATGGCCAGACCAAGGTGATAGTTCCTGCCCTGCGGGCGCACCAGCAGCGCCGTGTGAATGGCTCGCTCCGCATCATTCAGCCGGCCCAATTGCAGGAATGACATCCCTAGATAAAGGAATTGGTCGCCGTCGGTGGGGTCGATGTTGCAGGCGCGCGCGAAGTAATTCGCAGCCTGCGGAATGTTGCCCTGCGCATAATACAGATACGCCAGATTGACGTTGGCGCGCCAGAAATCCGGTTGAAGCGTGAGGGCTTGCTGGTAAAGCTCCATCGCCTGGCCAGCCATGCCGCGCTGGGCCACTGCCGCCGCCAGGTTGGTGGTGGCAGCGGCACTGCGTGGCGCGATTTGGTGCGCGTGGTAGCTGATTGAGAAATCGTCAAACCAGTAGAGAGCTTGGTGCTCCGTGAGCAATCCCATTGCCAGGCAGGCCGCACCCGTGAGCGCCGCAACGGCTCGCTTCCACCGGACGGTCCTTGCGCCCCGAATGGCCTGCCCAATCGCCAGGCTCGCAAGAATTGCAAAACCCACCGAGGGCAGGTAGAGGTAACGGTCGTGGAGAATCTCGCTGCGGGGCAGCATTCGCAAATCGAGAACCGGCAGAATCGCCACTACCGCCCAGAGGAAAGCAAAGGCGATACAGTTCGCCTCCCGAGCCCTTTCCTGGGACCCTTGTTGGGACTCTCGCTTGAGAATAGCGCGGCGCGTCCACTCGTACCACACGATCAACAGCCCAAACACGACGAGCAGGCCTGCCAAGGGAAGAATGAATCGACTGACCGTTGGCGCGGATAAATAAGTCAGATCATAATAAAAACTCAAAGGGTAGGGCCAGAGAAGCAGGCGGAGATACGCGAACAGGATGGAGGGGAGAGTTAAAAACTCCATGCGAGGTGATACAGGAGTGACGGCGTGCGCGAAGCCGCGGAGCGCGTGAACGCGAAGCGGCACGTAGGCGAGCGCCACGGCCAGAAAAGGTGCGGCTGCCGCGAGGCCTGCACGCAAGCGCCTCACAGGCGCTACCCATTCACTCTCATGTCCAGCGTAAATCGCGGCGTAAAGCCCCACGAAAATCGGCAATGCCATGGCACTCTCTTTGGCCAGGAGGGCGACAGCAAATCCCGCGAGCGCCCCACCCAGGGCGTAAGGATGCGGGCCGGGCTCGCGCGCGCGGAGCCAAGCCAGAAACGCCACCAGCAGGAAAAATGCGCTGATGACGTCCGGCACGGCGGAAATGCAAGCGACGTCCTCAACGTGCGCGGGGTGGAGGCCGAAGACGAGCGCCGCGGCGGCCGCTCCCCACTCACAGAGCCCCAACCTGCGAGCGAGGCAATAAACCAAAGCGGTCACGGCCACGTGCGCCAGCACAGAAGTGAGGTGCCAGCCCCAGGGAGAGAGGCCGAAAAGCGCCTCATTCACGCGCAGCCAGATCAGAAAAGCCGGTCGATAATAATTCGAGAGCAGGTGCGGGTAA
>JASHSC010000281.1 GCA_030036915.1 Terriglobia bacterium | reverse complement strand
ACGAAATTCCTCCAGGGACGCTGTGCCTGCTGATCCTGAAGGCGTTGGCGCGTCACGGCGAACTGCACGGTTACGAAATCGCCAGTTGGATCGAGCAGATTTCAAACGACGTATTGCAGGTTGAAGAAGGCTCGCTTTATCCCGCCCTGCAACGAATGTTGGTCAAGGGTTGGGTAAAGGCTAAATGGGGAGTGACGGCAGGGAATCGCCGGGCGCGCTATTACCGCCTGACCCCGCTGGGCAGAAAGCAGCTTGAAGTGGAAGTTTCGCAGTTCGAGCGCGTGATGCAGGCCATTACGCGGGCGATTCAGACGGCCTAGCAGGTGTGACCATGTTCGCTGAACTCGTGAGACGCCTCGGGATGCTGTTCCGGCGCAATCGATTCGACGCCGATCTGGATGAAGAGATGCGCCTGCACCGCGAATTGCGCGCGCAGGGTGAAATCCAGCGTGGAATTTCGCCGCAAGACGCGCACTATGCCGCACAACGGTACTTCGGCAACGACCTGGTTCTGCGAGAGGAGAGCCGCGACATGTGGGGATGGAACTGGCTGGAAGACTTTTCACAGGACGTTCGTCTCGGATTACGGATGCTGGTGAAGAATCCTGGATTCACGACGGTCGCAGTGGTGACGCTGGCGCTCGGCATCGGTGCCAACACTGCCGTCTTCAGTGTCGTAAATGCCGTCGTCCTGAAGCCTCTCGGCTTTTCCCATCCTGATCGAATCGTCACCCTCGCTTCGGTCTGGACGCGTTCGGGCAAACCAGGCCCCGTCTCCGCGCCGGACTTCGACGATTGGCATAATCAAAGCACCTCCTTCGCGGCCATGGCGTTCTACCAAGGCCGTGATGCTGCTGTTGTGCTGAAGCAAACAGGCGAGTATGGGAGCGTGGCCGCAGTCTCGCCCGAATTCTTCCAGGTATTCAGCATTCACCCGATGGTGGGCCGGGAATTCAGCCGGGCAGAAGAGATGCCGGGGAGCGGCGGCGCGGCCATCGTCAGTTCCTCATTTGCACAAAGGCATTTCGGCAGCAATGCGGCAGCGCTTGGGCAGACGATTCGGCTCTTTGACCACTCACTCAGCATCGTGGGCGTACTCCCGCCGGGGTTTCATTTTCCCCAGCAGACGGAAATCTGGTGGCCGGCCGACACGATTCAGCCCGTGGTTCGCTCGCGCGGGGGACACAACTACAGGGCGGTGGCGCTTCTTAAGCCGGATGTCCCTCTGGAGCAAGCGCAAACCGAAATGAGAGGAATCGCCGCACGCTTAGCCCACCAGTATCCCGCCACTGACCGGGACTTTGGCATCGAAGTGACCCGGCTGCGGGACGAAATGGTGAGCAACATTCGGATGACGCTTTACCTTCTGCTCGCTGCGGTGGGCCTGGTGCTGGTCATCGCCTGCGCCAACCTCGCCACTTTGTTGTTGGCGCGCGGAGCCATGCGCAGCCGGGAAACTGTTCTTCGGGCAGCACTCGGCGCCAGCCGGGGTCGCATCCTGCGCCAATTGGTGACGGAGAGCCTGTTGCTCGCTCTTCTTGCCGGCGGCGTTGGTGCGGCGCTTGCGATTCTGGGCGCGCAAGCGCTGGTGGCAGTAGCTCCCAGTGACGTGCCCCACCTCACCGAGACGGCAATTGACGTGCGCGTCCTGGCCTTCACGCTGGTTGTTTCCCTCTTGTCATCCCTTTTGTCCGGCCTCGCCCCGGCGCTCTACGGCTCGCGCAGCGACCTGAATGAAGCCTTGAAGCAAGGTGGGGCGCGGGTGACGGGCGGAGGCGCCCGGTGGCTGCGAAGCGCGCTGGTGGTGGTGGAGATCTCACTTTCCGTAGTGCTGCTGGCGGGGGCGGGGCTGTTGCTCAAGAGCTTCGTGGCGCTGCACAACGTGGCGCTCGGCTTCGCGCCCGGTCACGTGCTGGTGATGAAGACGAGTTTTCCCGCCGCAATTTCCCGCCCGCCGGACGCTGACGACTCCGATTTCCAGGGCCAGCAGCCGGTCACAGAGTTCTACCGGGGCTTACTGGCGGACATTTCCAATCTTCCCGGCGTAGTGGCGGCCGGGGCGACGATGGATGTGCCTGGCCACGCCCGCTCGGAAGGCAGCTACCGGATCGATCTGCTTTCTCCCCACTTCGATAGCGATACGCCTCATGCGGTGTTTTCCGTGGTGACCCCGGGCGCTTTCGCAACCCTGCGCATTCCGGTGATTGCGGGCCGCGATTTCGACGATCGCGACACTATCAATGCGCCCCCCACCGCCATCATCAACCAATCTTTGGCGCGTGAAGCGTTTTCCGGGCGGGACCCGCTCGGCCACACGATTGTCGATGGGTTCGATTCCCCAAAGCCCATGCGAATTGTCGGGGTTGTGGGCGATGTCCGGCAATTTGGCCCTGCGCAGCAACCTCATCCGGAGATCTACATGCCTTACGACCAGCATACGCGTGGCGCCGGAGCTTCCCTCGAGGTGTTGGTGCGCGCCACTGTACCCGCGATCACCTTGGATGAGACGCTCCGGCGCGAGGTCAAGAAACAATCGTCCGAAGTGCCCGTGCGCTTCAGCACGCTCGACGAATCAGTCACTGAAAGCGTCGCTGCGCCTCGCTTCCGCACTTTGCTGGTTACTCTTTTCGCGGGGATCGCAATGTGTCTGGCAATAGCCGGAGTCTATGGAGTGCTGGCCTATGTCGTCAGTCAACGATGGGGAGAAATTGGGGTTCGGATGGCATTAGGCGCGACCAAATGGGATGTGCTTGGCCTGGTTTTCCGGCAGGGTCTTACGCTGGCGGGCCTGGGTGTGACGATAGGGTTGTTGGGATCGTTTGCGGCAACACGTCTGCTCTCCGGCATGCTCTTCGATGTGAAACCGGACGATCCCGTAACCTATCTGTCCGCAGTCGCAGTGCTGGCGGCCGCCGCCGCCGCGAGTTTCATCCCCGCCCTCCGGGCAACGAAAGTCGATCCGCTCGTGGCACTGAGGTATGAGTAATCGCAGCGCGGGCGTCTCCGGTTCCAGGAGTCCTGAGGTCGGACCCGCCCGCTTCTAAATCGAACGTGGCTCCCCTCTCGCTTGCCAGGAACTTCCAAGGCGCTCAGAGCGTACAATTAAATAAGAGAGTGAGGTGAGTATCATGCATTGCACTCAATGTGGAGCCCCCTTGATGCCAGTGCAAGTATTTTGCAGCAAATGCGGGCACCAGGTTGCTGTGGCGATACCTTCTCCGTTGCTTGAATCGCCCGGTCAATCCTCAACCAGCCAAGCTGTCGCATCGAGCGCGGCATTCCAGAGGCCAGCAAGGGTGGCGCAACACCTCAACACGTTGGGCATTCTTTGGATTGTTTACTCAGTCCTGCGGTTGATTCCCGGTGTTGCCATGTTGGTGTTTGGATCTTCACATTTCCCCTTCCTGGTCGCGCCCTTTCCATGGGCGATGCGCGGGTTCCTGGGTCCGCTCGTCAGCGTCCTGGGCATGGTCGTTCTGGGATTCGCCATTGCGGGAATAATTGCCGGGTGGGGGCTGATGAGCCACGCCCCGTGGGCACGCATGCTGGCCATCGTCATCGGCTGCCTCTATCTCATCCACATACCCTTTGGAACGGCGCTCGGCGCCTACACCTTGTGGGTGCTGACCCCGGCGGAGTCGGCAAGCGAGTACCAACACTTGGCTGGGGCATAGCCCGAACGACGACGCGTCGATGCCGGGGCAATCTACGGCGGCCGCGGTCACATGCGCTCTTTGAAGAAGTTCTTCAAATGATATGTGCGCCGCGTTTGTTGCGAAGCTATGCTTGCTTTCGCGGCGGGGCGGAGTGAATGGGTTCGCCGATCAGCGCGTGGGCGGCTTCCATCCAGGCTTCGGCCAGCGTGGGATGCGCGTGGATGGTGTGCGCAAGGTCTGTGGCGGTCAATTCCGCGCGGATGGCCACGCCGGCCTCCGCGATGATGTCCGTCGCGTGGGGGCCGACGGCGTGCGCTCCCAGTAGCTGATCGGTTTCCGCGTCTGCCACCCACTTCACGAAGCCGTGCGGCTCGCCGATGGCCAATGCCTTCCCGAGCGCTCCAAACAGATATTTTCCCGTCTTGATTTTCCTGCCCTGCTGCTCGGCTTCGTGTTCACTCAGACCAACGGTTCCGATTTCGGGCGTGGTGAAGATGCAATTGGGTACCACGGTTTCGTTCTTGTGCAGATAGCTGCCGCAGGCGTTTTCCGCCGCGACCACTCCCTGCGAGGTGGCAAGGTGGGCGAGCAGCGGGCCGCCGGTGATGTCTCCCACGGCATAAATCGTGGCGACGCGCGTGCGCCCGTAGGCGTCAACGTCCAGAAATCCGCGCGCGTTGGACGCGAGTCCGGCGTTTTCCGGTTTCAGCGCTTCAAGCACCGGCTTGCGGCCCAGCGCGACGAGCAGCAGATCCGCTTGCAAATTCTCCTGTCCCGCCCGCCCGCGCACGCCGCGGTCGTCGGCAGCGATTTCTTCCAGCGTCACGCCGGTCAGGATACGAATGCCGAGAGTTTTCTCCATATGGCGGCGCAGCTCGCGGCGAACGTCAGCGTCAATCGTGGTGATGATGTCCTCCAAAAGTTCCACCATCGTCACCTTCACGCCGAGTTGCGCCAGCATGCAGGCGAATTCGCAGCCGATGACACCGCCGCCCAGAATCAGTGTCGTGGCGGGCAGCGCGCGCAGACCGAGAAAGCCCTTGCTTTCCACGATTCGCTCATGGCGCGGCAGAAATCCCGGCATGGCGGAGGCTGTGCCGGTGGCGATGATCGATTTGCCGGCGGTCAAAACCTCAGTCGCGCCGGCGGATTCCACTTGAATGCGATTGCGGCTCTGGTATGACGCGCAGCCCTGAAAAACCGTCACGCCATTGGCCTTGAGCAACTGCTTAACGCCGTTGCGCAACTTCTGAACCACCTGGTCTTTGCGGTCGGCCATGGCGGCGTAATCGAATGATGCGCCGCTCACGCGCAGGCCCATGGATTCCGCAGTCTTGATGCGCTCGAGCAATTCCGACGAGGCAATCAAAGTCTTGGTGGGGATGCAGCCCCAATTCAAACACGTGCCGCCCAGTTCTTCCTTCTCGACAATTGCCACGCTCGCGCCCATTTGCGCGGCGCGAATTGCCGCTGGATACCCGCCGGGTCCGGCGCCAATCACCACTAGGTCAAACGCTGCCACAGGCTGATCTCCTCAAGGTGTTTTCGAATTGTATTCAGAAAGCGCGCCGCCAGTGCTCCGTCGATCAGGCGATGGTCGCTCGAAAGCGTCATCTTCATCATCGTGCGCACCACCACCTGGTCGTTCTTTACCACCGGCTGCTTGGCGCCGCTGGAGACGGCCAGGATGGCGCTCTCACCGGGGTTGATGATGGCGGTAAAATTCTCCACGTCCAACATCCCCATGTTGGAAATCGTGAACGTACTGCCGGCCATTTCATCAGGCATAAGGCGGCCAGAGCGCGCCCTGGCCGTCAGGTCCTGCGCGCGCGTGTGAATTTCCGCGAGCGTCAGCTCATTGGCTCGGCGAATGACCGGAACCACCAGGCCCTGCTCTAGCGCCACGGCCAGGCCCACATCAATGCTGCTGTGCGCGCGCACGGCGACGCCGTCAGAAACGCTGTTGACAACGGGAAATTCCTCCAGCGCCCTCGCCGCAGCCTTCACGATAAAGTCTGAAAGCGTGTAAGCCGTGCCCTGCGCCTTCAGTTGCGCGCGCAGAGTTTCGAGCTCGGTGATGTCCGCCGAAACCGTCACGAAAAAGTGCGGAGCCTGCGCGTAACTCTCGCTCAGCCGCCGGGCGATGATCTGGCGGATGTGCGTGAGGGGCTTGGGCCGCTCGGACAAAATCCGCTCAATGTCGGCCACAGTGACTTGATTGCCGTTCGCTTTCTTCAGCAGGCTGAGCAGGTCGATTCCCTCACGCGCCGCCAGCTTCTTTGCTGTGGGTGTAATGCGCAGGCGGTTGTAGCCTTGGGCTTCCATGTAGTCGCGCACATCGCGTTCAACGATCCTTCCGCCGGGGCCGGTGCCGGCAATCGACGCGGGATCAATTGCGGAATCCTTGGCCAATTTTGCGGCTCGCGGGCTGATGCGGAAAACCTCCGGGGCACCAATTTCGGGACCCCTCACCCGATCCCGCCCAGGCGGGACCGCCCTCTCCCCGGGGAGAGGGGCCAGTCCCTTTTGTTTTTCCCTCTCCAAGGGGAGAGGGTGGCCGTCAGGCGACGGGCGGGTGAGGGGTCCTTTCGCTTCGGGCTTGGGTCCATGCGTTACGGGTGGGATCGTCGATGGCGCAACATCCGGCACCGGTTCGCCCGGATCGCCGATGAACGCCACGGTGGTTTGCACCGGAACAGTCACGCCCTCGCCGGCCACGACCTTCAGAAGCGTGCCGGCAAAAAAGCTCTCGACTTCCAGGACCGCCTTGTCCGTCTCGATTTCGAAAATGATGTCGCCCTTGGTGACGGCATCGCCGACGTGCTTGCGCCACTTGACGATCTTGACCGTCTCTTCCGACTGCCCCAATTTGGGCATTGTTACGGCTTTGACCATACTTTTTCGAAAAGGAGAAACTTGTATCGTAGGGGCGGCCCTCGTGGCCGCCCTGGGGCAACCACGAGGGTTGCCCCTACAGAATTTCTGCCTGACCCGAAGTTTTCACACCTTCAAATCGATTTCCCCGCCACCGGCGAAATCCGAAACTCGAAATTCGCTGCATGTTTCAAATTTCGAGTTTCGCCTTTACAAAATGGACTTCACCGCCGCAAGGATATCCTCCACGCGCGGATAAAAAACCGATTCCAGCACGTGCGATTGGGGCGCGATCCCGTTCTTGGCTCCCACGCGCAACACCGGCGCGTCGAGGTAATCAAACGCCTCCTGCTGAACGCGCGAGGCAACCTCGCCAGTAAAGCTGCCCATGCTTACGGCCTGGCTAATCACCACGCAGCGCCCGGTTTTCTGCACGGACATCAGCACGGTCTCAAGATCAAGCGGCACGAGCGTGCGCAGATCCACCACCTCCGCGCTTACGCCCGATTCCGCCTGCAAGCGTTCGGCAGATTTCAGGGCCAGCGGCACGGCGGGTCCGTATGCCACCAGCGTCACGTCACTCCCTTCACGCTTCGCATCCGCAACGCCGATGGGCAGCAGATACTCCTTGTCCGGCACCGGGCCTTTTTCGTTATAGAGTCCCTGGGATTCGACAAACATCACAGGATTATTGTCGCGAATGGCGGACTTCATCAGCCCCTTCGCATCGTAGGCCGTCGAAGGATAAATGACGTACATCCCAGGCACGTGCACGACTGTGGATTCGAGCGTCTGCGAGTGCTGCCCGCCATACCCTTTGCCTGCGCCGACGGAAACGCGCAGCACCATGGGGACTTCCACCTGCGCGCCCGACATGTAATGCCACTTGGAGGCCTGGTTTCCAACCTGATCGCCCGCCATGAGCAGAAAATCCATGTACATCAATTCCACCACGGGCCGCAGACCGATCATGGCCGCACCCACAGCGGTTCCGCAAATGCAGGCTTCGGAGATGGGAGTGTTGAAAACGCGCGAGCGGCCGAACATTTCGAGCATGCCTTTGGAAAGTTTGAATGCGCCGCCGTATTCGGCCACGTCTTCACCGTAGAAGATCACCCGCGAATCGCGCAGCATCTCCTCAACCACTGCTTCCTTGATGGCGTCGCGATAGGTGATTTCGCCGTTCGCGCGCTTGATGGGTGCGAGGGGCTCGAGAACTTCAACCTTGGCAAACTCCGCCGGAACTTTATCCACAAACGTGTCCGTGTACATGTACTTGATGACGTCGGCGGGCGGAGGATCGGTGGCTTGTGCGGCGCGCACCGCAGCACGCGCGTTGCGGTCGCGCACGCGCTTCACCACGGCGGCGATGCCCTGCTCATCCAAAACTTTGCAATCCTCAAGCTGCTTCTGGAACGTGAGGATGGGGTCGACGGCCTTCCACGCCGCCTCCTCGTCGCGCGTGCGATATTCATTACGCGGATCGCTGAGCGAATGGCCGAAGTAGCGGTAAGTGTCGACGTCGAAGAAGTACGGACCTTGCCCCTCGCGGCAGCCCTGGGCGGCGCGCATCACGGCGTCGCGCGTGGCCAGCACGTCCATGCCGTTGATGATTTCGGCGTGCATGCGATTGTCGGCGAAGCCCGCGGCGCGCTGGGCCACGTGGCTCACGCCCATCACTTCGCGGTCGGAGCGTCCGGTCATGGCGTAGTGATTGTTCAGGACGAAGAAAATAATGGGCACGCCGAAGGGGCGTCTGCCCGCCATTTCGTTGGTGAATTGCGCCTGAGTCGCCCAGTTGAGCGATTCCAGCACCACGCCATTGCAATAGGCGCCGTCGCCCGCGAAGCAACACACCACGCCGCCGGTGCGAAGATAGCGCAGCCCCATCGCCGCGCCGGTGGCGATGGGCACGCCGCCGCCCACGATGGCGTTAGCGCCCAGGTGGCCGATGGTGAAGTCGGCGATGTGCATGCTGCCGCCGCGACCACGGCAATAGCCATCTTCTTTTCCGAAAAGTTCAGCGATGGTGCGGTAGACGTGCTCTTCAAGAGCCTGTTCGAGCAGTTCTTCGCGCGTCGTGGCCGCAGAATGCGGAACGCGCTTGCGCAATTGCTCGATGCTCATGCCGCGAATGGCGCAGCAGCCGCGCGCCAGGCTGTCGCCATGGCCGCGGTGCGTGCTGGTGATGTGGTCTTTCAGGATCAGCGCGCTGCACGCGCCCACGGACGCGCCCTCCTGGCCGATGGAAACGTGCGTGGGGCCGCGATAGTTGAAGCCCGCCAGCGGCTCGTAGGCGCCGGAGCGCACGGTGACGATCATCTCCTCCATCTCGCGGATCATCAGCATGTCTTCCAGAAGGTCGATGGCGGTTGCGGAGTCAATTCGGCCCTCGGCCACCTCACTCCGCAGATTTCCACGATAGCGAAAGGCTGGAATCGTTCCGCAATCGATTTCGAAGGGTGCGAAATCGGGTCGCGAGTCCTGCAAATAAACCGGGGTCATATTTTCTCCCATTCGAGAGTACCTCCTGGGACTTGCTTGCTGAAGCAATCCTTTGCCGTCCGAAAGCAAGGAAGGGCGGGGCTTCAGCCCCGCCACGAACTACATCGCAGCCCCTCAGGGCTTTAGCCACTGAAGCAGCATTGCTTCAGGGCCGAAAGGCCGCGGCAACAGTGCTCTCCTTATCGGCGGGGCTGAAGCCCCGCCCTTCCAGGCCCCGGATATCATTCCGCTTCTTGACGCCACAAAACACTACGCTCGCACGACTTCGACGCCGCGCTTGCGCAATTCCCTCGCGAGCTTGCGATCGAACTTGCTGTCGGTGATGAGCACTTGAACTTCTTCCAGCCGCCCGGCGCGCGTGAACGAAACCTTATGCGCCTTGCTGCTATCGGCCAGCAGAATGACCTGCCGCGCGTGCTCCATTACCAATTCTTTCGTATACGCCTCGGTGGGGTCGGTGGTGGTGAGCCCCTCGGTGAGGCTCAGGCCGATGGTTCCCATAAAGGCTTTGTCCACGTGCAGCTCGCGAATTACGAAGCGCGTGAGCGGGCCCACGGTGGTCTGAGCGAGGCGGCGAAGCTCGCCCCCCACCAGAATCAGGCGCGGGCCGCGTCCGGCAAGCTCCACAGCGGCGCGAAGCGAGTTGGTGACCACCGTAACATTCGAGCGATCCTTAAGCAGGCGCGCCAACTCGAGCACCGTGCTGCCGCCGTCGAGGTAAATCGTATCATTGGGCTTGACGAAACCCAGCGCGGCCTCGGCAATGCGGCGCTTCTCTGCGGCGGCAACGGAGGTCTTGTCATCAAAAAGCGGCTCATCGAGCCGCCCGCCCGTGCTGACTGCCCCACCGTAAACGCGGCGCAGCTCGCCGAGCTTTTCGAGTTCCCCCAGATCGCGCCGAACCGTGGCGGCGGAGACGCCGAGTTGCTGCGTGAGCTCCTCGACGCGCACCACGCGGTTCT
>JASHSC010000280.1 GCA_030036915.1 Terriglobia bacterium | reverse complement strand
TGGTCATCTGCCTGAACATGATGGATGAGGCGTCGCGAAAGGGAATGACGATTGACGCGCACGATCTGCAAATGGCACTGGGCGTGCCGGTGGTTGAGGCGATTGGCTCGCGCGGCCGCGGCATCATCGAAACATTCAGGGCTGCAAGGGAATATGCGGCGCGCGGAGGCCGGGCCCGGCCCTTTGTCTATGCTCCCGAAGCGGAACGAGTGTTGGCCGAGCTGGCGGAGAAGATCGCGGAGAAGATCGTGGCGCACGCTAATGCCAAGCCCCAGGGGGCGCTTAAAACTGCGCTGGTGCGGGTAGAGGACATCCGCTGGAATTCGCAATACGGCGTTGAACCAGACCTCACGCCGTCGCTTCGCGTCCACACCTGCGGGGGTGGACATTCTTGTGGAGGATGTTCGATGGGAACGCCCGCGGTGAAGGTCGGCCACGACGCGGCCCTGCGATCGTGGGCGATCGTTTCCCCCGCGATTGCCACGGACCACGAACAACATCGCGGCGCGGAAGCGGCGCTGGCAGTATTGCCGATGTCGCCGGGGCAATTATCGATCACTCCTCACTCATCCCCGGTGCGGAATTTTCCGACCGCTCGTTTTCGTGCGATGCAGTGGGTGCAATGCGACCCGCTGCAAGTTCGCAGCGAGCAGCCGGAAATTGCCGAAGACGTGGAATGGGCGCAGGAATCGATTGCGGCGCGCGCCGGATTGCCCGCCGACGCGGCGATTTCCGCGGCGCGTCATGCGGCTTGCCTCTCGCTTTTTGAGCGCGTCACGCGGCTGGCGCGCCCACGCGCGGATTGGCGTGAAAAAATCGACCGCGTGGCGATGCATCCAGTTTGGGGATATGTCGTGTTGCTCGCGGTTTTTCTGGGATTCTTCCAGTTGATTTTCGACGTGGGAAAACTTGGGGAGGACCGCATCCTCAGCCTCTTTGATGCGGCGGTGGCGGCGCTGGCGCGACATTTGAATCCGCAAACAGCGGTCTTCGCAGGCGCGAAAGGCGCGGTGCTGGGGACGGCGGGAGCAGTGGCGATGGTGCTGCCCTATCTGCTGCCTTTTCTGGCGGGCCTGGCGATTCTGGAGGACCTGGGCTATCTCGCCCGCGCCGGTTACCTGATGGACGCGGCTATGCACCGCCTGGGGCTGCACGGCACAGCCACTTTGCCGATTCTGGTGGGGTATGGCTGCAGCGTTCCAGCGGTCATGGCCACTCGCCTTCTCACCACGCGGCGTGACCGCTTCATCGCGGCGTTTCTGGCCGTTCTGGTACCGTGCTCGGCGCGCATGTCCGTAATCTTCGCGCTGGTGGGATTTTACCTGGGGGCCAACTACGCGCTGGAAATCTATGCCTTCAACGTTTTCGTCGTCGCCGTGGCGGGAAATCTGCTCGCGCGCATGTGGCCCGAGGTTTCACCGGGAATGCTTATGGAGGTTCCCGCATATCGTTCTCCCGCGCCGCGCGTGGTGGTGCTGAAAACCTGGTGGCGGCTGCGCGAATTCGTGCTGGTGGCCGCGCCCATGTTGGTGGCGGGCAGCGTGGTGCTCAGCCTGGTTGATTATTACGGCTGGGAGCATGGCATCAACGCTGCCCTTTCGCCTCTGACGGCTATGCTGGGATTGCCGCCCTCGGTCGGCCTGACGCTTATATTCGGCGTGCTGCGTAAAGAGCTTTCCCTCATGATGCTGATGCAGGCGCTCGGGACGACCCACGTTCTGGGCGCCATGACCGCCGCGCAAATCCTGATCTTCACGCTCTTCGTGACCTTCTACCTTCCCTGCATGGCCACACTCGCCGCCATGATGCGCGAGCTCGGCTGGCGCCTGACGCTCGCCGCTTCCACCGCGCTCCTCGCCCTGGCCGTCATTGTGAGCCTCGGGGCGCGTGGTGTTCTATCTCTCGTCTGACTTTAAAGAATCCCGAAGAGGCCGCACCAATCCCTCGGCGCGTGCGAAAGAAATAACGAAGGAAGCTAGCGGTTGAAGGAGAGATTGGAAGGTCCCGAGGCTGGCTGGGGCCTCTGCGTTCGAAAGCGGTCCATCATCAGTGACCGGAGCCGGCGGTAGCTCGAATCGAGGTGGTCGCTTAGCAATTGGACCAGCCGAAAGGCGACCACGCCGTTCGCGCACAAAAACTGAAGGAACGCCTCTCGGCTAATGAAGCCTAGTTCGCTTGGGGTAATCGTCTGCGCCGACATTCTGCAGGAGCCGCCCGAAACGCCTTCCGTTACGCCAAGGATCTCCCCGATCTGCGCGGTACGGCAGACTATGCGTTCGCCGGCCGGGCCCGACCTGAAAAGCTTCACGTTCCCCGCGCGAAGGAAAAAGATGCCGGCTGGTGTTTGACCCTCAGCCAAAAGCACAGTTCCTGGCGGGCAGAAGCTCTTGACCTGGAGCTCCTGAAAGACCTTCAATGCCTCGAGACTGAGGTCGTCAAAAACCTCATCGATGTTTAGACCTAGGCTGACAGGCACTTCCGTCCCTCTTTCTAACTCTGATTCTTTTGACTCTGCCTTCATGGCTGGCTGCGCTCCCTTGACCTCGGCCGTGCCCGAGGGCATTTGGGCGCCGGCTTGATTGAGGCAAGCACCGGAACCTGCCTCGATACGACTGTGCTTTTACTCCCCTGCGTATGCTCCCGCAGTGATTGCCGTCACACCTGCATGTGACCCCTATAAGTCCGCCAGTCTATGCCGTTCTCGATCTACCGCCTGCATCCTGCCGGCCGCCACAGGATGCGCCAGCCGTTGGGTCAAGATGGTAGCGTTACACGTGATGGCTGTCACCATGAACAGTGATCTGCGGCACGGCCATTGGTATCGCGAGCTTGTTAGCATATGTGGTGTCAGAGTACTGCGAGAGGGGAAGATCAATGACCAGACCGCGAGTGACCATTGACGGCAACGAGGCAGCCGCTTACGTGGCCTATCAGACGAATGAAGTAATTGCCATTTATCCGATTACGCCGTCATCGCCCATGGGCGAGTGGGCCGACCAGTGGTCCGCCGAGCGGAAGCCCAACATCTGGGGCGGATCGCCCCGAGTGGTGGAGATGCAGAGCGAAGGGGGGGCCGCCGGATCCCTGCACGGCGCCTTGCAGGCCGGTTCGTTGGCGACTACATTTACCGCCTCCCAAGGGCTGCTTCTGATGATCCCCAACATGTACAAGATCGCAGGGGAATTGACCTCGGCGGTGATCCACGTCGCCGCCCGGACGGTCGCCACGCACGCGCTCTCCATATTTGGCGACCACAGCGACGTGATGGCGGCCCGCTCCACGGGATTTGCCATGCTGGCCTCCAACTCCGTGCAGGAGGTCATGGACTTTGCCCTGATTGCCCAGGCTGCCACATTGGAAGCGCGTGTGCCTTTTCTGCACTTTTTCGACGGCTTCCGAACTTCCCACGAGGTGAGCAAAATCGAGCGGCTAACAGTCGATGACCTGCGCACTATGCTAGATCAGGACCTTGTCCGGGCGCATCGGGCGCGAGCCCTCTCGCCGGACCGGCCGGTCATCCGGGGCACGGCACAGAACCCCGATGTGTACTTTCAGGCGCGCGAGGCAGTTAATCCCTATTACCTAGCCTGCCCTCTTATTGTGCAAAACATTATGGGCAAGTTCTCCCGCCTGACGGGCCGGCAGTACCATCTCTTCGACTACGTGGGTGCTCCGGATGCGGAGCGGGTGATCGTGTTGATGGGTTCGGGCGCCGAGGCTGTGCAGGAGACGGTGGAGCATCTCGCCGCCCGCGGCCAAAAGGTTGGCCTCATCAAGGTCCGGCTCTACAGGCCCTTCTCTATTCGCGATTTCATCGCTGCTCTCCCCTCAACCGTCAAGACCATTGCAGTGCTGGATCGAACCAAGGATCCCGGGGCCATAGGTGAGCCGCTGTATCTGGACGTCGTCGCAGCCTTTGAGGAGTCCGCAGCCCGCAACCAAAAGGAATCATCGTTTCCAGTAACTCCGCGGGTCATCGGCGGGCGCTATGGGCTGTCCTCCAAGGAATTCACGCCAGCCATGATCAAAGGCGTGTTCGACGAGACCGAGAAGCCGAGGCCTACTAATCATTTCACCATCGGCATCATGGATGACGTTACGCATACAAGTCTGCCCTTTGACCAGGCTTTTTCCACCGAGGATCCGCAAACGGTGCGCGCCGTGTTCTATGGACTGGGATCGGACGGCACGGTTGGCGCGAACAAGAACTCGATCAAGATCATCGGTGAAGACACCGAGAACTACGCTCAGGGATATTTCGTCTACGACTCCAAGAAAGCCGGCTCGGTGACCATTTCGCATCTCCGTTTTGGTCCGAGGCCGATCCACTCGACGTATCTTATCCGCCGGGCGAGCTTTGTCGCCTGCCATCAGCCGGAGTTTCTTTCGCGGTTTGACATGCTGGAATCCGCGGAGCCCGGCGCTACATTCTTGCTGAATAGCCCCTACGGTAAGGATGAAGTTTGGGACCACCTTCCGCGGGCCGCGCAGGAACAGATCATTGGGAAGAAATTGCGTTTTTTCGTCGTCGATGCCGTCAAGGTGGCCCGTGAGGCAGGCATGGGGGGACGGATCAACACCGTGATGCAAACCTGCTTCTTTGCCCTCAGCGGAGTCTTGCCGCGTGATGAAGCCGTCGCAGCGATCAAGGGGTCCATCGAGAAGACCTACGGCAAGCGGGGTGAGGCCGTTGTCCAAAAAAACTTCGCTGCCGTGGACCGCGCTCTCGACCACCTCGCTGAGGTCTCGGTGCCCGGACTCGCCACCAGCACGCTGGAGTTTACTGTTCCGGTGCCCGCGGAGGCTCCTGACTTCGTCCAAAGGGTCACGGCGAAAATCATCGCGGGCCAGGGTGATGCCCTGCCGGTGAGCGCACTGCCTGTCGATGGAACATTCCCCACCGGAACCGCCCAGTGGGAAAAGCGGAACATCGCTCTGGAAATTCCCGTGTGGGACGAAGACCTCTGCATCCAGTGCGGGAAATGCGTGTTGGTTTGCCCACATGCGGTCATCCGCGCCAAGGTCTACGATGCCGGGAAGGTCGCTGCCGCGCCCGCCAGTTTCAAATCCGCTCCCGCGCGCTGGAAGGACTTCAAAGAGATGCGCTATACGCTGCAGGTTGCGCCGGAGGATTGCACTGGTTGCCGGTTGTGCGTTGAGGTTTGTCCCGCAAAGAGCAAAAGCGAGGTTCGGCACAAAGCCATCAACATGTGCGCGCAAGCTCCCCTTCGAGAACGGGAGCGCGAAAACTGGAGCTTCTTCCTGAGCCTGCCGGAGCCGGACAAGGCGGCGCTCAGCCTCGGCCAGGTGAAGGATGTCCAGCTATTGCAGCCTCTCTTTGAATTCTCGGGCGCCTGCGCCGGGTGCGGAGAAACGCCGTACATCAAACTGCTCACTCAACTGTTTGGCGATCGAGCTCTGATCGCCAACGCCACAGGCTGTTCGTCCATCTATGGTGGCAATCTGCCCACGACTCCTTATACGGCGAACGGCGAGGGACGAGGCCCGTCATGGTCCAACTCGCTGTTTGAGGACAACGCCGAGTTTGGAATCGGGATGCGCCTGGCTCTGGATCAGCAGGCGGAGTATGCGCGGCACCTGCTGCTGAAACTCTCCACAGCCCTGGGTGAGGAGTTTGTTCAGGAGATTCTTAAGGCCGACCAGTCTGCGCCCAATGGCATCAGCGCCCAAAGGAACCGCATCGCCGACCTGAAAGGGAAGCTCGAAGGGCTGGAAGGCTTTGAGGCCCGCGACCTGTTGAATGTTGCCGACGCGCTTGTAAGAAAGAGTGTATGGATCGTCGGGGGCGACGGCTGGGCTTACGACATCGGTTATGGAGGCCTGGATCACGTGCTCGCCTCGGGCGCCAACGTGAATGTTTTAGTGCTCGATACCGAGGTTTACTCCAACACAGGCGGTCAAATGTCCAAGGCAACGCCGCGCGCCGCGGTAGCCAAATTCGCGGCGGGGGGAAAATCCAAACCCAAGAAAGACCTGGCGATGATGGCGATGTCCTATGGCAGTGTTTATGTTGCCCGTGTGGCCATGGGCGGCAATGATACCCACGCCCTCAAGGCTTTCTGGGAGGCTGAGGCTTATGATGGGCCCTCGCTGATCATCGCCTACAGCCACTGCATCGCCCATGGCTACGACATGGCTTATGGGATGGAACAGCAAAAGGCCGCCGTGAACTCGGGGTACTGGCCGCTTCTCCGCTACAATCCTGTTCTCGCGAAGGAGGGCAGGAATCCCCTGCAACTGGACTCGCGGCCGCCGTCGATCCCCCTTGAGAAGTACGTCTATAACGAGTCGCGGTATACCATGCTGGCGCACAGTGACCCCGAGGCCGCAAAGCAATTATTGGAGCTCGCCCAGGCCGACGTCAAAGAGCGCTGGCGACTATATGAGAACTGGGCCGCCCAGACACTCGCCGCCGTTTCGAAGTGATGGGTAGGGCAGACCTCGCGCTTTTCGAAGTCTGTGGCTTTTCTTTGGGAACGATGCCAAAGCGCAGAGTTCTGAAAGGATGACCTCTCTGCTACCCGACTCCAAGGCATCACGAAGGAGGAAAAAACATGATCGACCTGAGCACAACCTATCTGGGACTCAAGCTTAAGAATCCACTGGTAGCCTCAGCTTCGCCACTCTCCGAGGATTTGGACAAGGTCCGGCAAATGGAAGACGCGGGCGCTGCAGCCATCGTGCTCCATTCGTTGTTCGAAGAACAAATCAGGCTCGAGAGCCTCGAACTGGATCGCGTTCTGGGCGCTGGAACTGAGGGCTTTCCTGAGTCCTTGACCTATCTCCCTGAGGTGAACTGGTACAACCGCGGCCCGGACGGTTATCTTGAACACCTCTCTCGTGTCAAAGGAGCGGTCCAAATCCCCGTCATCGCGAGCCTCAATGGTATTTCGCCCGGGGGCTGGACCAAATACGCCCCAATAATGCAGGAGGCGGGCGCCGATGCTCTGGAATTGAACATTTATGACGTGGCGACCGACCCGGACGTGACGTCAGCCCAGATTGAGGAGATGTACTGCGACTTGGTGCGGGAAGTGACGTTCACCCTTCAAATTCCGGTGGCCGTCAAGTTAAGCCCATATTTCACCGCCATCGCTAACGTCGCGTCGCAGCTTGAACGGGCCGGCGCGGATGCCCTGGTGCTCTTTAATCGCTTTTACCAACCGGACTTCGACCTGGAGAGCATGGCGGTGGTGCCGCGTCTCACGCTGAGTAATTCCTACGAACTCCCCCTCCGCCTGCACTGGGTGGCGATTCTCTATGGACGCATTCGCGCCGGGCTGGCCGTCTCGGGAGGAGTCCATACGGCTGAGGACGTGCTGAAAGCGATGATGGCTGGAGCCCAAGTGGCAATGATGACTTCGGCATTGTTAAAACGCGGCGTCGGCTACTTCTCCGAAGTGCTGGCGCTAGTGGCAGCATGGATGGAGGAGCACGAATACGAGTCCATTCAGCAAATGCGTGGCAGCATGGCCATGCGGGCGGTGCCAGATCCGTCAGCTTTCGAGCGCGCCAACTACATGCGCGTTCTCAACTCCTATACTCTGCGCACGCCACGCTAGCTTCCCGCTGGGGCCTTGCACTTCTCAAGCGAGTGGTTATTGTCCTTGTAGCACTTGCCCGTGTCGTTCAGATCGGGTTTGCCGGGCGTAACGTGGCAATATTTGCAGTTTTTGCCCTCTTTCTTGGAATACTCCGGCTTGGCTGTGGAAAGCGAGATCATGGAACCGCTGATTAGTGTCAGCACGAATAGAACTCGAAACAGTTTCATAGAATCCTCCTGTGGATTTAGTTTTTATTCCTTGCTGTTTTGAAAAAAATCGAGCGATTATAAACCTGAACTTCATGATCGGCACGTGCCGATCTGAAATTCAAGTCTGAGTTAAAGCTCCCTGCC
>JASHSC010000279.1 GCA_030036915.1 Terriglobia bacterium | reverse complement strand
TCCATGCCAGGCCGAGAAGAAGCGCAAGAAGAAATCGGGATTGGAAAGCCGCCGCCCAGCGGCGCGCGCCCACGGCGGGTGCGGCGATGGCGGAAGGGATGAGCCTGCCCCGCTGATTCATTTGGGGACCTCAACTGCGGCCAGAACTTCCGCGATCACCTGGTCGCTGGAAATGCCTTCCAGGTCAGCTTCCGGCTTCACCAGCAGGCGATGGCGAAGCACGGGAGGCGCGGCGGCCTTTACGTCGTCAGGAATCAGAAAATCGCGGCCCTCCATGGCGGCCAGGGTTTTGGCAGCGAGCATCAGAGCCACCGTGGCGCGAGGGCTGCCGCCCAAACTGAGCGCCGCCCAGTCCCGTGTTCTCTGCGCCACCGCCACGATGTAACGGAAAATTCCCGGCTCCACCTTCAATTCCGTTACCTCGCGGCGCGCCGCAGCCAGCAGGCCGGGCTCGATGGGCGCAAGGCCCTGGGCGTCGATGCGGTGCGGGTTAAATCCCTGCTGGTAGCGCTCCAGAATTTCCACTTCCTTTTCCGCCTGCGGATAGGGGACCCGGATTTTGAAGAGGAATCGGTCAAGCTGCGCCTCGGGGAGCGGGTAGGTGCCCTCGAACTCCACGGGGTTTTGCGTGGCGAAGACGGTGAAAAAAGGCGAGAGCGGGTAAGACGCACCGTCCAGGGTTACCTGCCGCTCCTCCATGGATTCAAGCAGCGCTGACTGGGTTCGAGGTGGAACGCGGTTCACTTCATCGACGAGCAACAGGCCCGTGAACACCGGGCCGCGGCGCAGAGTGAACGTGCTGGTGGCCATGTTGAACACGTTCGCGCCCAAAATATCCGCGGGCATCAAATCCGGTGTGCATTGGACTCGTTGAAACTCCAGACCGCAAATGTGCGCCAGGGCTTTCACGGCCAAAGTCTTGGCAATCCCCGGAACGCCTTCGAGCAGCGCGTGGCCACCGCAAACCAGAACGGCGAGCATCTGGTTGATGACGTCTTCCTGCCCCACGATCACCTTGCTGATTTCGGTGCGTGCGTGTGAAACGAATTTCTGAACGTCCCCGCCCATGCAAGCCTCCCTGGCCTACCCTTGTGGCATAGCCACCCTGGCCATGCCCACGGGCTGGAAGCCCGTGCCACAGCGGAGCAGACGCGAGCCTTCGGTTTCTTCAGACCTAGAGGCTCTCTCCATATGTTCCGGCAGGCTGAAGTGGGCTTTTCCGATCCCACTTGAAGAACCCACGGTCAGAAAAGCACTGACTGTGGCTACGCCCAAGTGTTGCGTATGCACTCCCCGCCAAAGCCGGGGAATCTCGCAACGAATCAGCCTGTGCTGAAAACTCCCCCGCCGCCCAATCCCTTTTCCAATCCCAGCCGGACGGCGAAGGTGTGGAGATCGCGAATCCACGCCAGGGCCCGGGATTCGGGCACAGTATGGAGTTTCAGCGCCGCGTCGATCTCGCGGATGGTCGCGGCAAATTCCGGAATCGCGCCATGCGATCTTTCCTCCACTCGTTGGATCAATTCCGTGGTAGCCGCCGCGGGGGGAACCCCCAACCTCCGGCTGAGCAGAAATTTAAAATGGGAAAAGGCAATTTCCAGCGCCCCCACGGCCTCACCGGATTTCTCGTAGAGCGCGCCGAGAGTGGCCACGAATTCGAGCGGCGAGAGGCGCGATTCCCGGATGATGGGCCGAATTGGCCCGCTGCGCCGCGCATAGGTGGCCAGGATAAAAGTCATGAGAAGCAGAAGCTGCAAGGCTGCCCAGGGCACGGGACTGTGCGCGAGGTAGTGCCACAGGCCTTGGCGAACTCCATGGAAGTATTCATCCCAAAGCACGCGGCCCTGGCCGGGCGGGCCCATGGAATTCAAGAACAGCGCCAGATTTGAGGCGTGGGTAATCCCGAAATTGGTGAGTGGAGTATCACCGGCCCACCAAATCACTTCTCCTTTGCCTAGGGGAAATCGAATAACCGTTGCCCCATCCTTATCGCCATAGTAACGCTGCCCGCCATTACGAAGGTGAACCCAGCGCACGGAGGATTCCATGGAAATTTCCGGCGCGTGACGCGTGAGCGGCGCAGGCGCTTCGGCCTTAAACGTCTGCTCGTCATCGTAGATGATGGGCGTGGGCTGAACGCCTTTGGCGCCGATCATCGCATCGCTCAACGCGCCGGTGAGAAGCAAGCGCCCGCCGCGCCGGACGAATTGCGTGAGTTGCATTTGCTCTTCTGAGGAGGCAGAAAGCAATGGGCCGGAGATGATCAGCATCGTATCGCCCGCGGGCAGGTCGCCGGGAGGCCGGGTCCAACGCTCAAGGCGATAGCCCATTTCCCCCAGCAAAGTGTATGCGGCCTTTGCACCATCTCTGCCCGTGGAATAGCTGGAAGGAAAATCGCGCGATGAATCCGAATTCTGGCCGGGAGCCAGGAATGCCACAACGGTGAGAAAGAAAAGCAGGCCAGCGGAAAGGAGGAGAATCTTGCGATCGCCGGAGTCGAGGGGCAACGTCATCGCATCGACTCCAATTCCCCCAGCGCCGCATCGTAGTCATTCGCGGAGGCCGGTGCATGGCCGTACCAGACACGCTCGAAGCAGGTAATGATGGCCGTGAGGCGCGGCCGGTCCGATGAGTCAACAGGCAGGAGGCGCAAATATTCGCGATGGGTGCGCGCCGGGTCGGCCCGCCACGTTCCGGCTTCCTCGATTCGCCGTACCGCAGCGCTGTAAAGAATTCGAATTGCCTCGCGAAATTCCCCTCGGGCCGCGGCGGCGCGGGAACGCTCCGCCAACTCACGCCACGATCCGGCAGCCGCTGCTTCATCGCCGGGAATTTGCGGGCGGGGGCGGGAAAAACCGCTGAGCGAAAGGTTGAAGAGCAGATGGACCAACCAGGCGACAAGGGCCAGGCCCAGCACTGCGACGATGCCCCATAGCAAGACCTTATTCAATCGGGAATGGCCGGCGGCGTGCCCGAGAATCCTGGTGACGAAATTCCAAATCCAGTCGAGGAATTGGTCCCAGAGGGATTCCGCTGGGGCAGCCGCCTGGATGGAGCGGTATTCGCGCTGCTTCAGAATACTCTCCAGCTTGCCACGCGCCGGACCGACGTCCGGCTGGGAATTCTGCGCCAACGCCTGCGAGTCCTGGCGCATGGTTTCGAGGCGATCGGTGATTTCCTTTGAAATGTCCGCGGCGGACTTGGGGTTCTTCACCAGGCGGTCGAGTGCGTTGGCCAGCCACGCCGTGGGAACTTCGAAGCGTTGATCCTGCACGCCGACGGACCAATGTTCGGGCAACTGCTTGCGGAGTTCCGCTGCCTCCCCAGGGTCCGCGCGCAATCGGCCGACGGCCGCCGACCACCGGTCCAACTCGGAAGTGTAAGTTTGTAAATCGAGTGGAGAAGATGGATCAGTGTTTGCTGGTTGCCCGCCCAACGTGGGTGAGGTAATGACCAGAACTAACCATGTCAGGAGGCAGATTCGTTGCATGCTCAAGAAATTGCCGGAGAGGGAGGCAGCGCAGGCGACAGCGGTGATTTTATCTCCCCCTGACCGCCTTCGGAGGCATTAAGCCGGTCGATCAAGCGATTAATCTTATACTGAAGGTAGAATATTCCAAGGAAAAATGTTGCCAATGACGAGATCTCGTCGTCCTGCTGGAGCCGGGCTCCGGCGGAGAACATGCTTTGTTCCCGTGGCGCCAGGTGATCCAGCAATATGCTGCGAACCTTGAAGCAACTCACAATCACGATGATCGCGGAGAGCAATAGAAGTGGGGGTCGAACGATGGTGAGGAGGTATCCCACATTCGCCCATGAACCCCAATTGAGGTTCTTCACCAATCCTACGAGGATGGTATGAGCGTATCCGAGCAGGGCGAAACAAAGCCAAGCGCTTTGGAGCTTGTCCGAAGATCTCAGGCTGTTGATTGCCTTTCGCCGGATGAGAAACCAAATAGGGACGTAAATGCCGCCCGTAATCAAGGTCAAGAGGACCATGGCAGAAATGCTGGACTCCTCAAGGCGATCGCTCCCTTCGGCGCTGGGCAGGGCCTGCGTGCTCAACGGCGTGGTTTCGTTATCATCCAGGTGAGCCATCATCCATTGCAGGTCGAAGCCCTCTTTACGAACGCGCAGGTCGTAGTAAGCGATGGCAAAACTGATCATGAGCAGGGGCGAAGTGGCGGTGGCGCCCACGCCTCCCACAAGCAGACTGGGAATGGTTAACCAGAGGCCCGGTCGAGCGCCCTTAACGACAAGCAGAATGCCCGCTACGCTGAAGGGCGCCTGGCATAATGAGACGATCACCATGTGGATCATCACCATCAGGAATCCCACAAGCAGGAGACGCCAGAGAAAACCCTTGCTGAGCGCCACGCTCCGTTTAAGCGCTTGGCGCGCGCTGACTTTTTCAAGCACCACTGCGGGCACTGCCACGCTGTAGCGCACGAGGAAAATAATGGCAAGAATGATCGAGGCGAGGAACCCGAGTAGAACCACCAACCCCATAATCACCGTCAGCCAAATCATGGACTTGGGCATGGCCGCCATTCCCCCCATCACAACCACAAAGAGGATGCCGACGAGGAAAAAGAACCCGAAGACGCGAATCAGGATGGAAAAGATGACGTTAAGAATTTTCCAGACGCTGCGCAGAATGACCCTGTAGGACTCGCGAATGGTCGCAGTGCGCCCCAGGTAGACTTCGGAAAGCGCATGAGTGGTGGCCCCCAATGCCATCGCATAGACGATGTAGTACGGAATCAAGATCCCGAGAGAAGCCACGCCCGCGCCGAGTAGAAGACGCATCGACTGAGCTACTGCCTGGGGATTTTGCGGGTGCGGCTGAAGGGCCACGACGCCCAGCAAAACTTGAACGATGATCTGGAGCGCGACAAGGAGCCCCTGGGGAAGCACCATGATTCCCGCAAACAACCAGAAATGCTTGCGGAAAACGCTGAAAGTGCGGTCCAGCAATTCCCCCAAACCTAAGGGAACCAAATTGACTGTGGACATGTGACCCTCGGGCAAGGAACTGAGCGACCTAGTTTTCAGGAAGGAGGAATATTAACCCATTGGGGTCAAATTGCAACGCAAATCCGGTTGTGGTTCACTTCGCTGTAGCGGCGCTCTATGAGCGCCGAATCGTCTACGCATGCCTCTACGGCGGTCGATAGATCGCCGCTACAGTAACGCAGAGAAGAATCTCGCCTTGATTATCTTCTGTCGGATTTATGAAGCTATTGTATCGTGGGCGTTTTCTTCCACGGCGATGGAGGGTTGCTGCAAAGGCAGCCGCAAGCGCGCCTCACATCCAGCGCGATCCTTGCGGTTTTCCAGGGTCAGAGTGCCACCGTGGGCCTCGGCGATTTGCAGGCTCAAAACCAGCCCGATTCCGGAGCCCGTGGGCTTGGTGGTGAAGAAGGGGACGAAAAGGTTGGAGGTGTTCGATAATCCCGGGCCCTCATCTTGAATACAAACTTCCAATTGGTCGTGCAGACGGGCCCAACTGGCGAAGACACGGCCGCCGGTTGGGAGCGTTGCGTCCACGGCGTTGCGAAGCAGATTGATGAGGAGCTGTTCCAGTTGGTCGGGGTCGGCGCGCAGGGTCAAAACGGGTCCGGGCGTCAAGGTGACTGCGGTGCGTGTTTCAAGTTCCACAACGCGGCGCAACAGCTCGGCGGCCTCAACGTTTTGCCATTTGGGCTTCGGCAGGCGGGCCAGGCGCGCATAGGCGTCCAGAAAACGGCTGAGGGCGGCTGCGCGCGCCTCGATCACCTCCAGGCCACGGCGCATGTCGTCTTCCCAGTCGGCGGGGCGCGGCTGCCGTTGCATCATCATTTCCAGCGTTCCCGCCATGGATTTGATGGGAGCGAGGGAATTGTTCAACTCGTGGCCGATCACGCGAATCAGGCGCTGCCACGCCTGGCGTTCTTCTTCGCGCAGGGGCCGGCTGAGGTCGGTGAGGACCAGGAGGTCGTGAGGCATGCCGCCTTCGCGGAAGGTGCTGCGCCTCATGCCCCAGCGCCCGCTGCCTCCGGGAAATGATCGTGTCAGGGTCTTGGCGGATTCACCCGTCAGGCAATCCCCCAAGCCCAGCTCGGCGGCCGTCAATCCCAGAGCGCGCTCGTTGGGCAGGCCCACCAACCGCTCACCCGCGCGATTCATCAGCCGCAGACGGTGTTCGTTGTCGAAGCTGAACACCGCCACATCAATCTCCTCAACCACCTTGCGGAGGAGGGCCGTGGCTTCCATCGTGCCGAGGCGCTGGCCGCGCAGGGCATCGCTGAGCGCATTCACCTCCAACATTACTTCGCCGAGCGCGTCGTCGGTGCGCGCGTCGCGGGCGCGCAGTGAATAATCCTCTTCACGCAATGCCCCCAGGAGGTTGGAAAGGGTCTGCAGAGGATAGACGAGGCGGGAGCGCAGGGTGAAGGCCGCGCCCAGCCAGAAGACGACCACGAAGAAGGTGAGCGTCCAACGCGTGGGGCTGGAATAGTCGCCGATCCACAGGAGAAGAACCGTCACGATCACCGCCGGCAGTCCCGCAAACAGGGCCAGGGACAACATGCGGATTTCAAAGCGCATCCGGTGGGGTCGCGGTGACCCGCCCAAGGGGGATACGCCTATCGTAGCCGGATCTTCTGCCATGCGGCCCTTCCGTCTGACGGCGTCGAAACTGACGACGGGGAACAGGGGCGAAATTCCAGGATCGAAGTTCGAATGCTGGCGCGTCATAGTCATAAGACGCGCCAAAAGCGATTTCGGCGTGTGCTACAACCCGTGTTTTTTAAGCCGCCGGTAGAGCGCGCTTCGGCTCAATCCCAGAAAGTCCGCCGCCGCGCTGACGTTCCCTTCGTAGCGCGACAATGCCTTCTTCACCAGCAGGCTCTCAACCTCTTCCAGGCTCATCTCCTCCAGCCGCCCGGATCCCTCACGCCCGGCGCGCAGGCCCAAGTCGCTCGAGCGCACCAGCTCGCCTTGCGCCATCAGCACCGCGCGCTCGACGGCGTGCTCCAATTCGCGCACATTTCCTGGCCAGGCGTATTCCAGCAGGGCCCGCATGGCCGCGGTCTCAAAACCCGTCAGGCGCTTTCGATAGCGCTGGGCAAACTGCCGGAGGAAATAATTGGCCAGCAGGGGCAAATCCTCACGCCGCTCGCGCAAGGGTGGAAGGTGAATCTCAATGGTATTCAAGCGGAAAAGCAGGTCCTCGCGGAACCGGCCGGACTGCACCTCCTGCGAAACGTCGGCATTGGTGGCGGAGAGCACGCGCACGTCCACGCGGCGGGTTTTCGAGGAGCCCACACGCTCCAACTCACCCGTTTCGAGCACGCGCAGGAGCTTGGCTTGCAGATTCAGCGGTACATTGGCAATCTCATCGAGAAAAAGGGTCCCGCCATCCGCCAATTCAAAACGGCCGACGCGATCGGTCTTCGCGTCCGTAAACGCTCCCTTGACGTGGCCGAACAACTCGCTTTCAAAAACTCCCTCCGAAAGGCCTCCGGCATTGACGGTGACCATCGGCCGCGAGGCGCGTTCGGAGAGTGCATGCAGGCTGCGCGCCGCCACTTCTTTCCCCGTTCCGTGCTCGCCGGTAATCAGCACGTTGGCATCCGAAGGCCCTACGCGCGCAATCAGGGCGAGGACCGGCTGCATGGCGGGTGATTCGGCGATCATCTTGGGCCGACCTTCAGCGCGCAGCAGGCGATTCTCCGCTTCCAGGCGCTGCCCTTCCCGCAAGGCGCGGCTCAGCTCAATTTGCGTGCGCAGAATGGCAATCAGGCGGGCATTGTCCCAGGGCTTCTCGATGAAATTCCTTGCGCCACGGCGCATGGCTTCCACGGCCAATCCCACGTTCGCCCACGCCGTCATCACCACGACGGGAAGTGTGCTGTCAATGGCTTGCAGGGCGGAAAGGATGTCAAGCCCTTCCTGGCCGGAGGTTGTGTCGCGCGTGAAGTTAAGGTCCATCAGGACAAGATCGAAGTCTTTCGATTTCACCGCGGACAGGATGCCGTCCGGTGAAGTGGTGCATTCCGTCACGTAGCCCTCGCCCTTGAGCAGCATACGGAGGGCTTCCAGCACGTGCGTTTGGTCGTCCGCGATAAGAATTCTGGTCATGGTTTAATCGAGGGATGTTTATCGGCCGCCTGCTGACAGGTTAGGTTTCCAATTCTCAGCCGTCAACCGGAAATCGTCCCTCACACAATCCAGCCGTCCTGAAGCTTGATGATGCGATGGCCGTAGGCGGCGTTGGTCTCCGAGTGGGTTACTTGAATGATGGTGGTCCCTTCGCTGTTGAGCTTCTTGAACAGCTCCATGATTTCCTGCCCCTGGGTGGAGTGCAGGTTGCCGGTGGGCTCATCGGCAAGAATCAATTTGGGTTTGGCGATCACGGCGCGCGCGACTCCCACCAATTGCTGCTGGCCGCCCGAAAGCTGGCTGGGAAAGAGGTCCTTTTTCCCCACGATATGAAAGCGATCGAGCGTGTCGGCGACGAGCGCCTGCCGATCCGTTGCCTTCACATCGCGATAGGAGAGCGGGATGTCAAGATTCTCCGCAACCGTCAGGCTATCGAGCAGGTGATATTGCTGAAACACAAAACCAATATAGCGTTTGTTGATTTCGATTCGCTTTTTCGAATTGAGCTTGTGGACGGGGTGCTCCAAAAAGTAAAACTCGCCCTCCCAGCCGCCGTCGAGCATGCCAATGATGCTGAGGAGAGTCGATTTCCCCGCGCCCGACGGCCCCATGATGGTAACGAATTCGCCTTCTTTGATCTCCAGGTTGATGCGCCGTAATACGTAGTAACGCCCGCCCGCCAGGGGGTAATACCGATCGAGGTTTTGCATCTTAATCATGATGACTTCCTTGATTTCTTAATCGCTGATTAACGCGCGCCCACGCAGACATCTTAGCGCATTTGGCGCGCGCTTTTGCAGAAGGCGGCGTTGGCGTTCAGAATCGCTTGCGGAAATTTTCGGGCTTATTGATGATGCGCGCGCCGCTATCCACACCTCTACTCGTGCCTCAGTGCCACGATGGGGTCGACCTTGGTCGCCCGCAGCGCGGGAACATAGGCCGCCAGCAGCGCAACGGCCAAAAGCAACAACGAAACAGCGACGAACGTCAGCGGATCATCCGGTTTGATGCCGAACAGCAAGCTGGACAAGTAATGCGTCAGGGCGAGCGCGCCGGCCACGCCGATGATCAAACCGGCCAGCGTAAGCCGAAATCCCTGCCCCACAACCAGCCGGAGCACGTCAGCACGCTGCGCCCCCATCGCCAGGCGAATTCCGATTTCGCGCGTGCGCTGACGCACGGCGTAGGAAAGCACACCATAAATTCCCACTGCCGCAAGCAGCAGAGCCAACACTGCGAACACACTCATCAACGCCATTAACAGCCGCTGAAAGGCCAGCGAAACCGACAGCACTTCTTCCATTGAGCGGATGTGGCCGATGGGAATGTTGGGGTCGGTGTCCCGCACCGCGGCCTCCACGGCGTGGCTCAGGCTGAGAGGGTTTACGGCCGTGCGGACCAATATCGACGTGGGCGACCACGCTTGAATGAACTGGTCGGTTGTGAACGAAGCCTGGGCGATCGGGAGGTAGAAGGTGGGAGGCGCAGGTTCGTTCAGACTTGAGCGGACATCGCCCACCACTCCCACAATTTCCAATTCGTCTTTGTCCAGCGTGAGTGACTTTCCTATGGGATTTTGACCCTGAAAGTATTCGCGCGCAAACTCGGCGTTGATCATCGCGACTTTTGACGCGTCGTAAGAGTCTGCAAGCCGAAAATTTCTGCCGGTGAGCAGCGGAACGCCGAGGGTTTGAAGATACTCGGGCGTAATCTCGCGATAGTCGACAGAAGGGTTTTCAACGCGGCCATTAACGACGACCCCAGGATTCAAATTGATCCCACGTTCAAGCGGCAGGCCCGCAGCGACGATTGAGGCGCTTTCAACGCCGGGAATCGCCTCGATGCGCCGCTGCATATCCTGATAGAAGGCGTGGAGAGCGGGAGTGGAGTTGTATTTCGAGCCGGTGGTCCAGATTTGAAGTGTCAACAGATTCCGCGGGTTGAAACCCGGATCAGTGCTCAGTAATCCCACGAACGTCCTGATGAGCAGCCCTGAGCCGATGAGCAAGATCAGCGACAGAGCCACTTCCGCGCAGACCATGGCCGAGCCCAGCCGGCGATGGTGAAGGCCCAGGCTGGTGCGCCCTTCGGTTTCCTTGAGATTTTCATTCACTCCCGCGCGCGCGGCTTGAAAGGTCGGGGCGGCCCCAAAGAGAATCCCGGTAAACAGCGCCGCGCCGGCGGCGAAAAGCAGCACCCAGATATTCAGCCCAATGTGCTCGGCGCGCGGAAGGACGTCCGGCGCGAGTGAGAGAAGATAATCGAGGCCCCAGTCAGCAACAGCGAGCCCCAAAGTTCCGCCGAAAACCGCAAGAAGAAGGCTCTCCGTCAGGACCTGCCGCAGAATGCGCGCGCGTCCCGCTCCCAGGGCAGTGCGCAAGGCGAGTTCACGGCTTCTGCTTGCCGTGCGCGCCAGGAGAAGATTGGCCACGTTGACGCAGGCGATGAGCAGAACGAATCCGATGGCGGCGAAGAGGATCAGCAAAGGCTGGCGGGCATCGCTCGTGATGACGTAGCGAAATGGGGTGGCCCAGAAGACCAGGGACTTTCTGTCTCGCGCATCCATCCATCGATAGTTTTCCTGCGCAAACGGCTGCGATAGTGCCGCCAGATAACTGTTAGCCTGCTGCTGATAGAGGCCTGGCTTGAGTCGCGCGATGACCTGAAAATTCATCCCGCTGCCCATCGTTTTACGCACGGGCTCAATCGGGGTCCATAAATCCGCTGGAGGAATGCTGGCAAAACCCGGGGGCATCACCCCGATGACCGTATAAGGCGCGCCGTCGAGCGAAACGGTCCGGCCGATGGCCGAGCTATCGCCGTTGAAATGTTCCTTCCAGAGGCTGTAATTTAAAATGGCCACATTGGGTCCACCCGCGCGGTCGTCATTGGTAATAAAGTCGCGGCCCAGGAGAGGACGTATTCCGAAAACGCCGAAAAACTCCGGTGAAACGCGCAATGCGTGGATGCGCTCGGCCCGCCCGGCTCCCACCAGATTGAAACCCACACCGATCGAGGCAGCGATCCTCTCAAAAGGATCGCGATGCTCCTTCCAAAAATCGAAGGCGTCGGCGGTGAACCCGGATTGCAGCGGCCGGCCCCCCAGAATTCCCGAAATCCTGATGATGCTCTCGGGCTGGGGATAAGGTAGAGGGCGCAGGAGCACTCCATATACCACGCTGAACATGGCGGTGTTGGCGCCGATGCCGAGGGCCAGCGTCACGAGCGCCACGGCGGTGAAGCCCGGATTTCTCCCCAAGGTGCGAAGCGCGTACTTCACATCCTGAATCAGCGTGTCCATCACTCACCTCAGAGCCATTCACGCCCGCGTTTCTTCCACGATGCGGCCGTCAAAAAGGTGCACGGTGCGCTCGGCGAAATCCGCATAGCGCGGGTCGTGCGTCACCATGCAGATGGTGGCGCCCTCGCGGTGCAGGTCGCGGAGCAATTCCATCACCGCCTCGCCGTTTTTCGAGTCGAGGTTGCCGGTGGGTTCATCCGCGAGCAGGATGGAGGGTTTCCCCACCAGCGCCCGCGCCACGGCCACGCGCTGCTGCTGACCGCCGGAGAGTTGCGCGGGATAGTGCTTCACGCGATGCGACATTCCCACGCGCTCCAGCGCCTCCTGCACGCGCTGGCGGCGTTCCGAGCCCGGCATGCCGCGATAGGTAAGCGGCAGCTCCACATTTTCGTAGACGGTGAGATCGCCAATCAGGTTGAACGCCTGAAAGATGAACCCGATCTCCCGATTGCGAATGCGCGTGCGGTCTGAAATGGAAAGCGCCTCCAGCGGCGAACTATTCAGCGTGTACTTCCCGTCCGTCGGCGAGTCGAGCAGGCCGAGGATGGAAAGCAGCGTGGATTTGCCGCAGCCGGACGGGCCGGAGATGGAGAGATATTCGCCGCGCCGGATTTCGAGGTAAATCCCGGAGAGCGCGTGCGTCTCCACTTCGTCGGTGAAAAACACCTTGGTAACGCCGTCCAGGTGGATGAGCGTATTCCCGTTGGTTCCTCCATTCCCCGGCGCCGGGGCATTCGATTGCGATGTTGATTCCATTTTCTTCTCCTCAAACCGTAGTGCCGTTCAAAATTCCTTCTTTCGTCGGTGCTGTCCTTGTTTGAATGTAGCGCCGGGCTTGAGCCCGGCAAATGCCGGCCTAAAGGCCGGCGCTACAACTGTTTTACTCATACCTCAGCCCCGCGAGAGGGTCGCCTTTCACCGACCTCCGCGCGGGGACATTACAAGCCGCCAATGCAACTACCGCCAGCAAAACCGATACCGTAATGAACGTCAGGTGTTTGCCCCAATGCCCAGGGCCAGCGTTAAAACCACAACGGCGGTGAAGCCGGGACTTTTCGCCAGCATCCGCAAACCGAAGCGAATGTCCTACAGCAAAGTGCTCATCGTTTTCTCATCAACCCTCGCCAACTGCTTGACATCATGATGCTAGCGGAGTAGCATCATGATGTGC
This sequence comes from Terriglobia bacterium, assembly GCA_030036915.1. GTDB lineage: Bacteria > Acidobacteriota > Terriglobia > UBA7540 > UBA7540 > Bog-366. The sequence goes on along the minus strand of JASHSC010000279.1, from coordinate 2,872 downwards.
GAACCACCTTAACTCTTGACGACGATGTGGCCGCGAAGCTTCGCGCCGAAGCGCGCAAGTCCGGCGAACCCTTCAAGCAAATCGTAAATCGCGTCTTGCGTATGGGCTTGAACGTGCGAGCACAGGCCGCGTCGCTTCCCCCTTACAGGATCAAAGCCCGCTCCTGGGGCAGCCCAGGTTTCAACTACGACAAGGTTTGGGACCTCATTGAAGAAGCGGGAGGTCCCTACCACCGATGATTGTCGTGGACGCCAATCTCCTCCTTTATGCTCATGACGCAGGCTCGGTTCATCATGCGGCAGCCCACCGGTGGCTGGAAGGCATCCTCTCCGGGGATGAGACCGTAGGTCTGCCCTGGGCAGTGCTCCTGGCGTTTCTGCGCGTTGGCACCAACCCCCGACTGCGCAAAGACGCGCCTACCGTCGAAGAAGCATCCGCCATCGTCGACGACTGGCTCGAACGTCCCAACATCACTCTCCTGAATCCCGGCGAAAGACACTGGCAAATTCTGCGCGACCTGATGACTCGGGGGCAGGTTCGCGGGTCCTTGGTGACGGACGCCCATCTGGCTGCCCTGGCCATCGAGCATGGCGCCGAACTCGCCACCACCAACCGCGATTTCGCCCGCTTTCCCGGCCTCAAGTTCTTCAATCCCCTTGAACCCGTCTAGCGACTCAGGGGTGATGCAGAGTATCGTTAAAGTCGCATCCATTTGGAGTGCGGGAGCTTGCTCCCGCTTTCTCAACCCCGAGAACGAGAATTGTTGCGTCATCGTTCCATTTATCTCCGGTAAATTCGTGCAAGACTGCCATCACTTTTTGCCGAATCGCTTCCGACCGCAGATTCCGATGCGTGGTGAGCAGCGCGAGCAGCCGCTCCTCTTGAAATTCCTCGCCATGGGAATTGGTGGCCTCGGTAACTCCGTCGGTAAACAGAATCAGCCGGTCACCGGGGGCAAGCTCTACGGTGGTCTGCTGGCAATTCCAATCGCGCACCAGGCCCAGCACCGGCCCGCCTTCGCGCAACCTTCTACACGACCCGTCAGCACGGATCAAAAACGGAGGGTTATGTCCGGCGTTGACAAACGCCAGGCGGCGCGCCGGGGCGTCGAGGAGCGCGTAGAAGAAAGTAGTGATGAAGCGATTCTCGCCCACGTGGGGCAGCGTGGCTTGATTCACGCGCGCACAAAGTTCCGCGGGTTGCACTTCCGTCCCCGCGAAGCCGTGAACGGTGGCTTGCAGATTCGACATGAGCAGCGCGGCCGGCACGCCCTTGCCGGTAACATCGCCGATGCAGAGGGCGAGGGAATCATCGCGCAGTTTCAGGACATCGAAATAATCGCCGCCCACGCTGCGCGCGGGCCGCCAATACGCGTCGATTTCGTAGCCCGGCACTTGAGGGAGCTCCTCGGGAATCAACCGCTCCTGAATATGGTGAGCTTCGGCGATCTCTGCTTCGCGCTCGCGCAATTCCTCCTGTGCCTGCTGCGCGCGCAATGCTTCTTCGCGCTGGTTTTGCCGCGCGGCGCGACGAAGGCGCCCCTGTTGAATCTGCCGGCGCAGAGTCTCCACCAGTCGCGCGTTGTCCCAGGGCTTCTGGACGAAATCGCTCACGCCACGCTGCATGGCTTCCACGGCAACGTCCACGCTTCCCCAACCCGTCATCACCACGATGGGCAAATCGCTGAAGGGTTCGAGGCTAGCCAGCAGATCCAATCCTTCCCGGCCAGAGGTTGTATCGCGGGTGTAGTTCAGATCCATCAATAAGAGGTCAAAAGCCTGACCACGAAGCGCCGCAAGGGCTTCCTGGGGGGTGTTAACCCCTTTAACTTCATAACCTTGGTGACGAAGCAGCAGTCCGAGGGATTCCAGCATGTCGGGCTGGTCATCGGCGATCAGAATTCGACCTTGGGCGGGGGTTCCCACATCCATTGTTTCCTCGACTACGGCAGTCATGCTGGCATTACCTTCCCGGCAGTCGAGCAATCGACGAATTTATTGGCTAAATCTCAATCCAAGCGGATTTTATTGAACGCATCCCATTGCGACATATCGGAGAGAATGACCTTATCACCGGGCTGCAACCCGCTCAGAACCTCGGCGGCATTCACTGACTCGCGGCCAATCCGCACCTGGACGCGGGTGGCAGTTCTACCATCCTCATCCAGACGGAAAATCCCCACCGGACTGTTGGGCTGCCCAAATGCCGGCCGGCCCATGTAAACGACGTCCGCAAGGTTTTCGATTTCGATGGTTCCCTCCACGCTCAGGTCCGCGCGGGCGCCCTTGGGAAGCGGACCATCCAGCTTCACGTCCACCGTCACACTGCCTTCCACCACAGCAGGGTCAACACGTTCCACGTGGCCCGGAACGATTCCATTACGCGTATCGATGGAGGCCTGTTGCCCAATGAGCACTTCATTCGCCTGCGTTTCAGGAATTTTCAATTCCGCCTTCAGGTGAGTGGGCTGCATTACTTTGGCAAGCGGAGTACCCGCGGGCACTTGCTGACCCACCTCGACGTCAAGTTCCTGCAAAACCCCATCCGCCCCAGCTCTCACGTTGGAGAGCGAATCGAGCTGGGATTTCTTCAAGTCATACATCGCCCGGAGTGATTCCACCTTCGCCTGCTGCTCATCCAATTGTGCTTTGGCGGAAGCATCGCTCACCGTCAATTGCTGTTTCACGATATCATTGCTCGTGGCCAGCGCTTCGGCCTCGGCTTTTGACTCTTTGGCGTTCAATTCGGAACCCAAACCCCGTTTGGCCAGCTCCGTGTCACGATCAGCATTAAGCTGGGCCTTGATGTAGTCGGATTGCACCTGCGCGGCCTTGGCCTTCTCGTCGAGCAGCGTGCTATCGAGCTGCGCCTT
>JASHSC010000278.1 GCA_030036915.1 Terriglobia bacterium | reverse complement strand
ATGGCAAAAAGGGATTGGCCGTACTCGACGGGCTGGCCACTTTCGACGTAGATGCGCGTGACGCGTCCGGCGACCTCAGCTTCCAGTTCATTCATGAGCTTCATCGCCTCAATGATGCAGATCACCTTGCCGGCTTCCACCGTGTCGCCCACCTTGACGAAGGGCGGCGCATTGGGGGAGGGCGAGGAATAGAAAGTCCCCACGATGGGTGATTTCATGATGAAGAGGCCTTCGGTGGAATCCGCCGGCGGCTCAGCAGCGGCAGGCTCGGGCGCAGGAGTTGGAGGTCCCGTGGGACTCACAGGAGAAGGAGAGGGGACACCTGTCACTGGAGCAGAGACGGTGCTGATGACGTATCCGTTGGAATTTGCCGGCGTCGCAGGGTAAGAATTCCCGCGCCGAACGCGGATCTTAACTCCCTGCTGCTCCATTTCAAACTCGGTGATTTCCTCCTTGGCAAGGAGGTCCAGCAGATCCTGGATGTCGCCGAGGTTCCAGACCTTTCCGGGGCTGGAAACGCTATGCGTGGTTTTCTTGCCGGGCATTCGTTCACTCCGCTTCGCCTAAAATTTCAACTCGCTGTACAAAGAAATGTAGCTGTAGCGGCGCTCTATGACCCGTCGCCAGAATACGGCTTTGGGTGGCAGGACGAGCGCCGAAGCGTAGGTAGTGGGTCAATTCGAAGCTTCGGCGTAGGGGCACCCCTTGCGGGCGCCCTGCCGCAGCATGGCGGCGGCAAAGGGGCAGGGACAAGCCCTTGCCCCCCCTACGAAATCCCACTACTGAATCGTACGGCACGCCACGACGTCCCAGTGCGACGTTCATAGAGCGTCGCTACAACAAATTTCGCCGAGTCTCCTAACTTATAACCCAATCGTCCTTGGGCGCGGGGGTAAGAATTTCCGGGCCCTGCGGCCCCACCAGCACGGTATCCTCAATGCGAATCCCGCCCAGCCCCTTCAGATAAACGCCCGGCTCCACGGTGACCACCGAGCCGGACCGCAGACAAGTGGTTTCACCCTTGCCCAAGCGCGGCCGTTCGTGAATTTCCAATCCCACCCCGTGCCCGGTGCTGTGGGTAAAGTACCGGGAGAAACCGTGCTTAGCCAGGATGCGGCGCGCCGCTGAATCGATTGCTCCCGCCGATGCCGAGTCCTGGACTACCTGGACTGCGCCTGCCTGGGCCTTTATCACCGCCGAGTAAAGGCTCAGAAGGCGGCGATTCGGCTGGCCCAAGAATAGTGTCCGCGTCATATCCGCGGCGTAGCCGCTAACTATAGCACCGAGGTCAACGATTACCAACTCACTTTCCTCCAGTACTTTAGAGGAAGGCCGCGCATGGGGCAAGGCGGCGCGAGGACCGGAGGCAACAATGGTTTCGAACGCCGCGCTCTCAGCCCCCTTTGTGCGCATTCGATACTCAATTTCCGCCGCCAAGTCGTTCTCTTTGATTCCCCGCCGCACGTGGGGCAGGATTTCAGTAAAAGCTTCTGCGGTAAGCTTCCCCGCGGCGCGGATGGCTTCAATCTCGCCGCGGTCTTTAACGACGCGCAACTCCTCGATCAGGTCGCCCGCGGGTTTGAACTGAATGTTCCCTCCGGCCTTTTCGCGAAGCTGGTCAAATTGGGCGCAGGTAAGGTTCGCAGACTCAATGGCGAGCTCCCGAGTCCCTTTCTTCCCGATCCACTTCGCCGCCCCCGGAAAGATTCCCTTTTTTTCTTCGACAACCTCCACGCCCATGGCCTGCTCTCCAGCCTGAAGAGTGTATCGAGGGTCAACCCAAAGCCAGCCTTCCTGCAAACCCAGCAGCAGAACACCCGCGCTGCCCGTAAAACCCGTGAGGTAACGAACATTTACGAGATTGGTGACCAGCAAAAGCGGCAGATGGTGAGTTTCCATCAGAGCCCGCAGGCGTTCCTGACGGGCTCGGAACGGGGAGATAGGTTCTTCAAGGCGCATAGATGGAAGCAAAAGGAGGAGACTTGCGTCTCCTCCCTCAACTCAGGATTTCCAAAGAGCTTGCACGAAGGAAAAGCTAGGACGGAAGTATCTTCGGTGAAACGAAGAAGAGCAGTTCCTGATCGGTATCCGAAGTCGTCTCGGATTTGAACAAGTGTCCCAGGACCGGAATACTTCCCAGCCAAGGCACGTAGGTGGCCGTCTTGGTTCTGCTGGTCACGGTGATGCCGCCGAAGACTACGGTGCCGCCGTCGGGAACCAGTACGGAGGTGGTAGCCTGTTGGGTGTTGATTTCAGCACCGACGTTGACCACGGGTGCGCCCACCGAGGCGTTGTTCACGTTGATCACCAGAAAGATGTTGTTGTCATCGGTCACCTGGGGTGTGACCTGCAATTCCAGGGTCGCGTTTTGATACTGCACAGAAATCGTATTGTTGATGGTGGTCTGGATGGGTATCTCAACGCCCTGCTGGACCAGACCCTGCACGTTATTCTGGGTCACAATGGTGGGACGGGAGATGGTCTTGGCCTGGTCACGTTCTTCCTGCGCGGAGATGACCCCATTGATGATGTAGCGGGCCGAAGCGTTGGTAATGGCAATGTTCCCGAAGCCACTGCCAGCGTTGGTCGGAATGGTCAGCGCAGGGGATGTGGATGGCAGGGTTGAACTGGATGGCGTAATGGTAGCGCTGGTTCCCGTTGATACTCCGAACGTCGAGGAGCCTGAGCCATTGGTTCCCGAACCCGATAGTGCCGAGCTGAGGATGCGCGTAAAGTCAGCAGTGGCGAGTACAACCCGCGCTTCAATCGAGACCTGTTTGGCTTTCTTGTCGAGTTTGGTAAGAATGGCCTCAATGATGGGAATCTGCGACGCCACGTCGGAGACGATCAGCGTGTTTGTCCGCTGATCCACCAGAACCTGACCGCGGCGGGTAAGTGCGCCACCACCGGTCCATTGTTTGAGTATCGTTTGAAGCTGGGCAGCACTGGCGTAGTTGATGGGCCTGAAGACGGTGACTAAGGGCGCGGCATTGATCCGCGCGTCCACTAGCTTGGTTTGTGCTTCCTGCTCCTGAGTCAGTGTTGAGGTCTTGGCAATTCTCAGGACGTTGCCTTCCAGGACTTTCCCTAAGTCATTATCTTTCAAAACGATGTCCAGAGCCTGATCCCAAGGAACGGAGTCCAAAACGACGGTCACGCTGCCCGAAACGTTGGGGTCGACAATAATGTTTAGCCCGCTGATTTCATGAATCATGCGGAAGAAGTCCTTCAAATCAACATCTTTAAAATTTATGCTAATCGGTTCGCCGGTGTAGACAGGCTTGGATTCCGCAGCCGGAGTTGCGGCGGGAGTTGCCGGCGGAGTTGCCTGGGCTTCGGCCTGGGGCCCTCCGCTGTTCTGGGCCAGCAAGTGGGCAGCGTATTCGGCGCGCAGTGCTTCCGGAGTGGACCCAGCCGGGGGTAGAAGAGGGGCGGCGGCCGGATCCGTGCCGGTGCTCGTGGGCAAGGTGCTCTGCAAGTCGGGTTTTGGCACTGCTTCGGACTCAGTAGGCGAATTCACCGAAGGCGTTGGTTTCACTTCAATTGTTTCGACCTTGGGGGCGGAGGAAGAGATTGGCAGGGCGCTCACGGGCGACGGCGCAAGGGCTGCTGTTTCAACCGGCTTGCTTTCCTGCGGATTCGCCTGCGGCGCCGGGGCCAGATTAACCAAGGGCACGGTCTTTGCGCCCATCCGCGGGCGCAGCTCAATGCGAACGCCCGAAGGCGTGGTGTGAACGTCAAAGGCGGGGTTCCCGTTCAGCACAGCCACAACTCGCACAATGGAGGGATCCCCGGCGCGAAACTGGCCGATGCGCACGGCCTTCAAAACCTCTGTTTCCGCGTCAAAGTTCTTTTGAGCTGAGGTGTTCGCCGCGTCATCAATATCCACCACCAGCCGCGACGGGTTGGGCAGAGTCATAACATGAAAACTCGGGCTGCGCGATGTGGACACATCCACGAAGGTTTCACCGGAACCCTGCTTATCAAGGGTTACCTTCGAAACCCGCAGCGGCGCGGCCGGGGACTCGGAAAGAGCCGGACGGGCAGGCGGATCCGTGCGAGTTGCAGCCGGAGCCGGTGAACTATCATTGAGGGCGGGCAGGGTCGTTCCATTGACCAAGCGCAATTTTGATCCGTCCCTCACGGCGACAAGGGTATCCGGATGCTTCGTTTCCACCTGCACGCGAACCATCGGCTGGCCGGAAGCACCCTTGAAGGTGAGAAGTTTGTAACCGGAGAATGCCGGATTTGCCCAATGTTGACTGCTGGCGATCCCGTCGGCATTGGCGCCCGCGAGGTCGACGAAGAGGGCGTTAGGACCGGCCTGTACGGCTTTATACGTGTAGTCGCCGTCCACGCGCAGGACCATCTCCGCGCCCCCGGGGCTCGAGGAAAGCGTGATCGACTTCAAGGTCGCCGCCTCCGATGCCGCCCGAGCGCGGCTTCCGGAGGTCACCATCGCCCCCAGCATCAACCCTACCACCGTCAGCAGAACAAATGCTTTTCGTCTCATCTTCCTTCTCCCGAAGTCAGCCGCTTCACAACCTCGCGCGTAGTTACATGGCCCTCCGCGTCGAGGACGTTCTCCGTGAAGGTAACTGAGTCCATTGTTATCTTGCTGACAACGCCATCGTAAACCGATTGATTTTCGTGTAGGAAATAGGCCCTTTTCGTCTCGTTGGTCACCACTGCGAGCATCTTACTTTCGGGAATTTGCCGAACCGTGCCTTCAAGAATCAATCGTGAAATAACCAATCCACGCTCACCGGCAGGAAGCGGACCGCCGTTTGACACTTCGGACTCGCCGTGGCCTGCGCTTTCAGTGTCGATTTCGGGAAGCTTGAATGGATCGCGTTTCCCCGCCCAAGAGGACGGATTGGTGGAGGACTCCGTTTCCTTGCTGGCGCCGGACTTTTGCGCCGAGGAAGTCGCTCCTTGCGAACTGGAGGCTTGTTTGTTCTTGGTCTTTCCTGTGGGTCCTGCCGAGGACGCCTGTCCCGCGTAGATCAGCGAGGCAGCCAATCCCAACCCCAGTGCGGCCATCAACAAAAGACGCGTTGCCGGCATTATCCGAATGCGTTGATTTGTTTGCTTAGCCATTGTCCTCATCCTGCTTGCTACCTTCTCCTGTTTTGAGGCGGCGGTGCCGCGTTCAAGGGTTTATTGTAGTAGGTGGTCAGCACACAATTCGCCCCAACCGTTTCGCTTTTCATCACCGTGTAGGACCCCAGGCCCCCACCCTGGGGAGTGCCCAGCGAGAGGCCCGAAACGCTCATGATTCTCTGTTCGTGAGATAAGCGGTCGAAAAAGTTCAACAAGTTGTAGTAGGTTCCGTCCAAGCGAACGGTAAATGGCATCTCTACGTAATATTCCTTGGTCACAGGAACGCCCGGAATAAAGGTGCGAATCTCCGTGCCCGTCGCCGTACCGTCGGAAAAAACTGTCTTCATGAATTCGTCGGTGGCTTGTTCGTCAGGGACAATGGAACGAAGAGTCTCCAATTGGCTTTCCAGTTGTTTAATCAGATTGAGGTAGCCAACCTGCTGCTGTTTGAATGCTTCGTTCCTGTCGTTCTCCGCCTTGAGCTTTGCCACATCGCCGGCCAACCTGTCGTTCTGGTCTTTCATCGGCCAGACGAAATAGTAGAAGGTAGCGCCCGCCAAGACAGCAGCGCCGACCGCCAAAATGACTCCCTGGACCGGACCCGGAAGATCGTTAAAACTCTTGGCCATTGCTGTTGTCCTCTTCTACATACCCCTTTTCAGGGTCTGTTGAACTTGCCCCGGCACGTTGGTCATGCCTCCTGGCCGGCCGGAGGGCATGGTTCCCGGAGCTCCGGGACTCGTGGATGTGGCCCCCTGCGCAGCGGCTGCGGCAGCGGCAGACACAAAGTCGCAACTGAGCGTGAATTTGTACGTCAGGTGATCCTTCTGGTCATCCTCATAAAACTGCTCCAGCCGTACGTCGTCAAACGCTCCAGAATTCTTCAGCGAGGCGAGAAAGTTGGCCATGGAATCAACTGTGTTCGACTGGCCCTTGAATTGGAAGTGCGTGGGACCTCCGAAGGGTGCCATGGTATAGAGATAGATGTCGCTGGTCTTGTTCACCACCGCCCCCAGTGAACTCATCAACTCGACGGGGCCGCTACGGCTGGCCTGTAAAGCATGAATGGTATCGATGCGAGTTTCCAGGTCCTTGAGGTGCTGCTGATATTGCATGTTCTGAGCCTGCACCGCGGCCAAGGCTGCGTGGCGCGTCTTTTCCACCGTCATCTGCTTCGCCAGAGCATCGCCCTGACTACCCCAGATCTTGTAAAGGACGCCGACGATCCCAAAGAAGATAATTAATGACCCCACGAACACCACAATCTGCGTAATGATGGGTGCGGGCGGCCCGCCCAGGGACGGCCCTTTCGCGGAAGGAGGCGGTGCGGCTCCCAGAAGATTGATCTTAATCATGGCTAGTCAAAGCTCCTCAAAGCCAGCCCCACCGCGACGCTCATGCGGGGGGCGATTTCGTCCACGTAACCCAAATCAAACCTTTTGCCATCCACCACCAGCCTCTGGAACGGGTTGATGGCCTCAACGGGAATGTTGAATTCCGCCTTGAGCTGGTCGATCAAGCCTTCGATCTTCGCCGTCCCGCCGGAAACATAAATGTGCTGAATATTTTCGGTTGAGGTGGTCTGCCGGAAGAAATCAAAAGTCTTCTGAATTTCCAGCATCAGTATTTCCGTGACCGAGCGCAAATGGGGGAGCTTCTGTTCCTGCGTCACGTTGGAAATTTCCAAACCTTGCTTCAGTTTCTCCGCATCTTCAAAGCTCAGGTCGAGTTCTTTCTGAAGCGTGTCGGTATATTGATTTCCTCCCACCGAAACGTCGCGGGTGAAGAGGGGATTGCCGCCGCGCGCAATCACGATGTTCATGATGCTGGCGCCGATGTTGAGGAGCGCCGCCATTTCCTCGGGAGGGGCCTCATAATTCACTTCAAAGGCGTTGTAGACCGCAAATCCGTCGTAGTCCACCACCGTTGGGGTCTTGCCCGCCTGGCTCAGAACGTTGGTGTGATTCAGAATCTTTTCGCGCTTGACGGCCACGAGCATAACATCGGTCCCATTGCCCGCAGGCGCCGGCCCCAGCGATTGGTAACTCAGGTTCACATCCGTCATGTCAAAGGGAATATGCTGCTGGGCCTCGTAGGGAATGGCGCTGTAAAGCTCCTCCTCAGAATTGGCCCCCACCGTGACGCGCTTGACGATCACCGAATGGCCGGAAACAGACGTGGCCACATTCTTGGTTTTGATGTGCTGGTCATTAAAGATCTTTTCAATTGCGGAGGAGACCGAGAGGGCGTCCATAATGGCCCCATCCACTACGGTGTCCTGACCCAGGGACTCAATCCCCAGGTTGACAAGCTCGTAGGAGCTCCCTTTCATGCGCAATTCCACTGCCTTAACAGCGCTCGAGCCGATATCCAACCCCACCAGGCTTTTGGTTTTTCCTAAACCAAACATTGGCGATGCTCCCTACCGGGCAGTAGCGCGCAACCTGCGAGCCGCTCGATGTTCGAACTGCGCGCTTTGCTTCTCCATCCAGCGGTCCAGGACGGTCTTCTTGAATTTCCAACGGTTTCCAAGCTTGAAAGCGGGGAGCTTTTCTTCGTATACGTACTTATATAATGTCTCCCGCGACACCCCAAGATACTCTGACGCTTCCCGGATGTCCATGACTTCTCTAGTTTCTGTCATGCTGTTACCTTCCGCCACAGTCGTGCCCTGGTGCGTTTCTTAATTGTCTGAAAAAGTCTTTCCGGCACTGCTTGCTTTTCTTAAATAGGCTAACCGGCACTGCTTACTGGCTACACTTGTACGATAGGGCACTATGCTTGTCAAGAACAATTTTGTAAGTTTCATGGGTTTCTTCATATTTTGTATGCGCGTTCTCTGGAAATCCATGGATATTTGTAGAATATGTGGTGTTGTTCCATCGGTGCACCACCAGATATGTGCCTTCGGTTTTTTTTAGGTTTTTGTGGTTTTCCTTCGTATTTGAGCCTAAATCAGGGGGGGATTTCTGCCAGAATGACTCGTCAGATGGCGTTTCCGTGGGGGGTTCTGGGCGCCCCATCGGTAGCCCTTCTTTTCACATGCCAGTCTAACCTTTTTACTCCAGCAAACGCAGAGAATTAGCGCAAAAAGTACGGGTGTTTTACGGCGGATACAATTAATTCTGCGGCGCCCCCACCCCTCCGGCCAGCGTCAACTCCGAATATTCCATGGCGATTTGCATGCCTATCTGCCGGTCGCGAACATCCACGTTCATGCTGGCGTAGGGATTGGGGTGCCCGGGATTCTGGGCCTCCCAGGAGAGCTGCTGCGCCATCTTTAAGCCATCCAGAACATGATGAAGGCTGTCGGCATCCGCTGCTGTGGTGCAATTCAGCTTTAAATCCAGGTTCACCTTGTCTTCCGCCGTTATTGCGTAGGTGAGGGAATCCACTTTCTGGAACACCTGCCCCCAATCCAGCTTGATGTTGTTCTGGGTCGAAAGCCAGCCCCCAAACCAGTCGGCGACCGCCCCTCCCAGGGCGATTCCCCAAATAGGCGCGTCTTTATTAATGTCGCTCAGCAGGCTGGTAAAGCGCGGGTCCGAACTGATGCTCGGCGCCTGGCCATTGTGGGCGTCGATGACGGTAGTAAGGGAGGAGAGCGGCCCAAACGCCCCCAGGGAATTATCCAGAATCACCACGCAGGTTCCCGCCAGGCCCGCGGAAAGGCAATACCCCTGCTGGCCGGAAATATCGGTAGGAGTAAGGCTGTTGGCGGCGGCCGTGTCTGATACCTTCAACTTATCGAAATGGCCGGAGGCATAGCCGTAAAGGTCCATCTCCTTGTCACCGGGCTTCCAGCCGATCATCAGCTCGTCGATGTCGCCCTCGGTGATTCCAATCTGCTGGAGCGCCCCTTCGAGCTGCTGCAATCGCGGCCCCAGGAATTTCCCTCGCAAGCTCGGGTAATTGGCGAGCTTGCGCAACTTGGTGGGGCTGGAGTATTCCACGCGCAAGGTCGTGGTGGGAAGCCCGGACATGGCCGCGCTGACAAAATCCGCCGCGGCGCCCGTCCAAGGAACGCTCGCAAGCACGACCAGCGCTAGAATCGGCAAGAAAATTCGTCGCATATTCACCTCATCCGAAATCCCATCCGCTTGATTCGGTATTCCCAAAACCGCGCACCGCCTGATGGTTAGGCCACTCGACATTTCGATGTCATTTAAATTTGGCAGGTTTCCTTCACCCCGTCAACCCCTTACACCGGCAGGTCGCACATTATCTCCTGGCAGGCGGCCACCCCAAAACTTCCCACGTTTAGAACGCATCCCGAACTCCAACCTTGCGGCAAGCGATCCACAGAATCCCGGATTTACATCCGCTTTTAAGGCAGGATTGCCATCCACCCTCCAAACCCATGCACCCCGAACTTTTTGGGAACAAACCTTTTTACCTCGGTGTCCTCTTAATATGAGGTGAAATAAGCACCTGTGCCGTGTTCAATCTTCACCCCTGCAAATCCCTCCGCGGGGCGGCGCCATGCTGACGCAATACCAGAAAATCCCCTTCACCTGCACGTTCCACGCCACTCAATCGCGCAGCTTCATTGTGTGGGCGCTCTGCTGGGTATTGTTCACTTCCTATGCGTTCGTGCTTGCCAAGGCGCAGGGCTGGATGCTCCACCATCCAGTGGCGTTTGCAGTTTTTCTGGGATTGTTGATTGTAGGACTTGCGATTCTAAGGATCCGGAACCGTGAATTCCTGCTGGAAGGCCGGCCGTTTGTCTTTGCCGAGGAGCGCGAGCCCGCTGTGCAGACCCTCGACCTGAATCATTGCGCGCTCCATCCTGATGCAAATTCTGGCTAACCTGAACGTGGTAGCGTTGCAGCGCGGGTGTCCCCACCCGCGCCACTGTCCTATGCTTTCTTTCCAGCACATCGCTGAAAGAGTTGGTCGAGAAGCTCCAAGCCCAAATCCATTTCCTCTCGGGTAATCGTGAACGATGGGGCGATTGTGAACACGTTCTTGTAATACCCGCCCACGTCGAGCACTAATCCATACTTTCGCCCGCCGGCAGAAAGATTCCCGCTGATTCCTTCCGCAAAAATCCGGTCAGTGAGCTCGCGGTCAGGAGTAATTCCATCCGGCTTGCAAACCTCCAGGCGAAGCGCGAGGCCCAGGCCGTCAACGTGCCCGATCATTCCGGAGAATCGCGCCTGCAATTTGCGCAGGCCGGCCAGGAAGTATGCGCCTTTTTCGTTCACCAGCTTTTCGTAATCCTCTTCTTCCATCATCTTCAGCGCTTCGAGCGCCACGGCCGTGCCCAGGGTATTCGAAGAAAAC
>JASHSC010000277.1 GCA_030036915.1 Terriglobia bacterium | reverse complement strand
GCTCCGGCCAGGCCCTGGAAGGCTTTCAAACGGGCATGCTGACCCTGACCCGGGAAATGCAGGAAGGCGCCTCGCAATTGTTTTCGCAGAAACTTCAGGTCATTGCCGAAGACCTGGCCGAGGACGCGGCAAACGACATGCGGAAGCGCCTTGAGAAAGATGCGGCGGTTGCCACCGAGGCCTCCAGTAAGGATTTCAGTAAACGCCTGGAGGCGATGGGGGAGGAGATTTTCGCAGCCCGCGGGCAGGACCTGCAGCAACGCCTGCAAGATCAGGCGGCGGCGCAGGCCGATGCCGCCATTCAGGCCGCTCCCGCCCAATTCGAGGAGCGCCTCAAGAAACTGACCGAAGATGCCGGCCAATCCCTGGTCGCGACGACGCAAGGGGAACTGGAAAAGATTTCCGGCTCGTTGCTGCATGCTGCTTCCGATACGCTTCACCGGGAATTCGAACAGCTTTCCGACCACCTCCAGAAGGACTTGAAGGCTTTGCAAATCACCCTCACGGATCAGGCGCGCAAGCAGCTCACTGCCATGTCGCACTCGACCGTTGACACATTGAACAAGGAAGCCCTGGGAGGGTTGGAAGAATTTCGCGCGCGGCTGCATAAGGCGGCGCAGGAGTTGCACGATGAGCGGCTTCGCGAACTGCAAGCCAATTCCCAGGAAGCGATGGAAAAGCAGCGCGCCTCGCTGGCCGAATTGCTCCAGCAGCAGACCGAACAGCGCCGCGACCTGGCCGGGCTCCAAATCAAGACCATGGGCGAACAGGCCGTCGCGAAGGCCACTGAGAGCCTCGAACGGCAGGTGACGAAGAGCACGAAGACGGTGAGCGAACTAGGCGAGCAGGCGCGTGCCGACATCGAATTGCAAGCCCAGAAAATCGGGCTGGAGGCCCAAACCTCCCTCAAGGATTATCAACGGCAGGTGGAGCAGTCCAGCAATGCCGCCCTCGATAAATTCCGCAAGGATACCGGAATCCTTCTCGAAGAAGTGGTCTTCCGCCTCCAGCAATCGGTGCGTTCCTTCCAGAATTCGACGGGGAACGAGGTCCTCTCGGAGCTTCAGAAGGCCTCCGAAAATCTTCTGGAGGTTTCCGCCGCTCAGATGCGCAAGCAGACCGAGCAGACCCTCGAGCAGATCACCGAACGCCTCAAGGCCAAGGAGGAGGAAGTGGTCAGCGACGCGGCCAATGTATTTCGCACGCGAATTGCGGATATCTTCTCCATCTTGCAGGAAGGCTCCAAAAAAGCTTCAGACGTTCCCGACGCAGACCGGCTCAAGAAGTGAAGTTGATTTGCATGATTCTTGACGAGCTTGCCTTGCCCCCCACGGAGGTGTGTGTTGAAAGGCGTGGTTCTTGCCGGGGGAACAGGAAGCCGCCTGTTTCCCCTCACTAAAGTCACCAACAAGCATCTGCTGCCGGTCTTCAACAAGCCCATGATTTATTATCCCATTCAAACGCTCGTGGATGCTGGGATCACGGAGATCCTGCTGGTGACGGGCGGAAAAAATGCGGGAGAATTCCTCAGACTTCTCGGCAATGGCAAGGAATTTGGCCTTCGGCACATGAATTACACCTACCAGGAACGGGAGGGGGGCATTGCAGAAGCTCTGGGCATGGCGGAACACTTTGCCGATGGCCAGCCCATCTGCGTGGTGCTGGGTGACAACCTGATCGAATATAACATCCGGCAGGCGGCGGAAAGCTTCAAGCGCCAGGGCACTGGAGCTCGAGTGATTTTGAAGAAAGTTCCCGATGCGCAGAGGTTTGGCGTGGCGGAGATCCGTGGCGAAAAAGTCATTCGAATTGAGGAGAAGCCCAAGGCCCCCAAGTCGGACTACGCGGTCATTGGAATCTACTTTTACGATGGCAGTGTGTTCGAAAAGATTCGCAAGCTGAAGCCCTCTGCAAGGGGCGAATTAGAAATTACCGACGTCAACAACGATTACATTGAGGAAGGCACGCTCACCTACGAAATCCTCGAAGGGTGGTGGACTGACGCCGGAACGTTCGAATCTTTGCTGCGGGCCAACAATTTTGTGGCGCAAACCGGCGCCAATAAACCGACTTCTTGAATTGAGGGTGGGTACTTTTGCGGATTCTCGTTACCGGCGCCAAAGGAATGTTGGGAACGGCGCTTCTGCCGGTTCTGAGCCGAAACCACACAGCCTGGGGCATCGACGTTCAGGATTGCGACATCTGCGACGCCGCAGCCGTTTCGGCATATCTGCGCTCGCACCCGCCGGACCTGCTCATTCACCTCGCTGCCTACACCAACGTGGACGCCTGCGAGGCGAATCCGCAAATCGCTGAAGAAACCAATGCCTTTGGTACCCGAAACCTCGCCGCCGCGTGCGCCGAGATCGGTGCTGCGATGCTCTACGTGAGCACGGATTACGTCTTTGACGGTACCCGGGAAGGCGCCTACGGGGAAGAGGATGCTCCTCGCCCCATCAATGTCTACGGCAGGTCGAAATGGATGGGCGAGCAGCATGTTCGCAGCATTCTGAAGCGCTTTTACATCGTCAGGGCGTCCTGGCTTTACGGAGCGGGCGGCAAGAATTTTGTGACGACCATTCTCAAAGCCGCCCACCAGCAGAAAACCTTGCGAGTGGTGAATGACCAGCGTGGCTGCCCCACCTACACGCATCACTTATCGGCCAAAATTGCGGAACTGATTCAAACCGAATCTTATGGGACATACCACATCACCGGATCGGGATCGTGTTCGTGGTTCGAATTCGCCCAAGCCGTTCTGGAACTGTGGCTGTTGGATGGGGTTGAAGTGCTTCCCATTTCATCGGACGAATCAGGCCGTGCAGCGCGGCGCCCGGCTAATTCTGTGCTCGAAAACCGAGCCCTCCGGCAAATTCACTTGGAGCCCTTGCCTCATTGGAAGACGGCGCTCGCGGAATTCCTCGAAGAAATCGGGCAAACCGACCTTGGATTTAATGACCCTTCTGTTTGAGAACCTGCCCAATACCTGCCTACCCCAGTCGCAATCCGGGAAATCCTTTCGACAATGACTGCACTGAGGTTCATGGAGACGGGATTCACCTTGGACTTCGGCGTGCTCGTGGGTTAGAGCTGATTATGAGGAATCCCTGACGAGTTGCTCTAATCTCAGAAGGGGCCTCAGGCGGAAAATCGCCATTAGAATTCATCCGGCAGGGGGTTCAGGATGGCTTTTTATGACAAGGCCAGGCAGTAAGAAAATGGGCTAAGTGTCTTAATTCTTGTTGACATGGAGAGGAAAGGTGGGTAATATCGCCCCCAGGGGAGAGCTCGCGTAAGATTTCGTCAAAAATTGAGGTGAGTAACACACGACGGATTCATGTGCGGCGGGTAGTGAAAGTGTTTCAAGCACCCTCGGGCTCGTTCGTCATAGTTGGATGAACTTTTGAAGAGGCGATCCCGTCGACTTGGATTTAGTCCTTCTCCGCCGCTGGAAGAAGGGAATTTCCTTGAAGCTGGCTCTCCGGCAGGTCTCTCAGAGTGCTCGCAGAAGGTAGAAGTTTCTCAGCGACTTCAAGGTTTGTTCCCCTTGCAATTCGTTGTGTTGCCGGATCAACCGCAGCAGAGTGCGGTGCAGCCCAAATGGGCAAGCCGGAAGCCATGTACCTGAAACAATTCTGAGGGCATCCGGCTTATGCAGCGTAGCCATTTTTAGCTGCACTGACTCAATATCTGGGCCACTCTGCGGGTGGCGTCCTTAGTACAGGGGTTCAAAAGGCAAGCTGAAGGATGGTCGTTGGGGCTGGAATGTGTGGCGGAAGTGTGCAAGCCCCTCGATATCCTTAAAGTAGAACCCATGCCTGGGCGATGGCAAAGGGTGGAGTGAAGTTCAGTGCCAAACTGGTGTCGAAAAGGGCTAAGGCTTAAGGAGTTACCTGGCATGGTGACGCAAGCACTTCATCAGGATCGCAGGATGGCAATCATCCTTGCTGTATCCTGTTTCGCCATGGCCCTGTGGTCAATGTCCTGCGGGGGCGGGGGTAGCAGCACCGCCGTTACTGTAACCGTAGCGAATTTCGTCCCTAGTCCCAATCCCATCCCCTTTCCAAATATAGCTGTGGCTGCGTCTGAAACGGGATCGGCCACGGTAACAAATGGGGGATCACAGACTTGGGACATTGGCACGCCTCAGATTTCTGGCACAAACGCCGCCGACTTCTCGGAAACCGACAATTGCCACCCATCAGTTGCACCAAATGCAAGTTGCACAATCAGTGTCACCTTTACGCCTAGCGCCATTGGAACCAGAAACGCAACGCTAACGTTCACCGACAACGCTCCCAACAGCCCACAGTCGGTCGGCCTGACAGGTATGGGCACCGGATCATCAGCAGGTCTTGTCCCCCTCACTCTTTCTTTCGGCACCCAATCACTGGGCGGCACCACTCCCGCGCAGACCGTCACCCTGTCGAACGCGGGCAATGCCACGTTAAGTATTTCCGGCATTTCCGTGGCTCCTGGGCCCTACAGCAGCGATTTTTCTGTGAGCAATAACTGTAACGGCTCGGTGACCGCAGGTGGCAATTGCACAATCAGCGTGACCTTTACGCCATCAAGCACCAATGCTGAATCCGCGACCTTGACCGTTGCCGACAACAGCGTAACGGGCAGCACCCAAACGGTGAGCTTAACGGGAACAGGTAACGGTCCAGGAGCAAGCCTCTCGCCCTCGAGCTATACTTTCCCGAGTCAGACCGTAGGAACCGCGAGCTCTGCGGTACCCATCACGCTGACGAACACTGGGAACGCGAACTTGACCGGCATCAATGTGGCTATAACCGGGTCCAATTCTGGCGATTTCTCTCAGACAAATACTTGCGGGAGCAACGGAACCCTGCCGTCGGGGAGTACGGGCAACACTTGTACGATGAACGTTACCTTCA
>JASHSC010000276.1 GCA_030036915.1 Terriglobia bacterium | reverse complement strand
TCCAAGAAACCCCTCACCCTATCACCCCTTCTCCCTCTTCCCTCCCCCCTGGGGAGAGGGAAGAGGGAGAAGGGGTGATAGGGTGAGGGGTCCGTTCGAAGTAATAAATGCCGACGACTCGCTGATTCCCGGAACTGTCAAACTCAGGCTGCCACCCCGGCAAACTTTGCCCCTATGTCATAATTTCAATGCCGCCGCCGCAAAAAGAAGGACGCAGATGAGGCCCACCACAACGTAACTGTGAAAATCCGTAAGCGCAAACACCACCGGATCGTCATGCATACAACCCCGATGGGTGAGAAACCAAATGCGCGTCACCCAATAGAGGAGCAAGGGCACGAGTAACCAGAGGATGGCAGGTTGCCGGTAGAGAAGGTGCACTTCCGGGCTGTTGATATAGAGGGCAAAAACCGCGATCGCCACATATCCGCTCGCCGCGCCAATGCTTCTCAGGAGGTCGAGATCTTCGGCCTGATAGCCTCGCGCCGCAAGAAAGGTCTCGTCCCCGCCAACTCCTTCGGCCATCCGGAGCTCAGCATAGCGTTTTACGAAGGCAAGACTCAGGAAAAGGAACATCGAAAACGCCAGGAACCACGGCGATATAAGAACATCCACTGCCACTGCCCCCGCTACCACCCGCAGGGTGTACAGGCCGGCCAGCACCACCACGTCGAGAATTGCCACTCGCTTGAGCGCAAACGAATATGCCACCGTCGTTATCCAGTAAAGGCCCAGAAAGCCGAGAAAGAGCCGAGGCAACAGGGCGCCGGCGATGCCGAACCCCAAAGCAAACGCCAGCAGCGCTGATGCCAGTGCGATCGGAATAGGAACAAATCCGGCCGCGAGAGGCCTCCGCCGCTTTTGAGGGTGCTGGCGATCGTTTTGAACATCCAACAGGTCATTGGCAATATATGCAGCCGAGGCTGCAAGGCTGAAGCTGATGAATGCCAGGGACGCGCTCAGAAGCCGCCCCAAATCTGCAATCTTGTGAGCAAGCAGGAGAGGAACCAGCAGCAGGACGTTCTTCGCCCATTGGTGTACGCGAAGCATGCGGGCCAATGTGCGGAAGCCTGACTGCTGTGGACACGTTATAACCTCAGTGGTGGAGGTCTGCTTTACCCTGGCTTGGAGGCGGCGGGAAGGCTGAACAATGATGGCCCGCGAAGCCCGCTGCCAGATTGCCAAGTCGGCCCAAGTGTCCCCCGCATATTCAAAGGCTGAATTCTTGGCGTGCGCGAGGATCGCCGAGAGCTTGGCGGAGCCTTTCAGGTTAACAACGCCATCGCTGGCGAGCACTGCGGAAAATATTCCCAGATGCTGCGCGATGCTCTCTGCGATGCGCTGGTCTGACGCCGTGGCAAGGACGATCTGCCGTCCTTTTTGCCGCTGCTCCATGAGATAGGCCATTACCGGCTGGCGATAGGGAAGATAAGCCGGGTCAATGTGGGCGTGAGACGCAAGCTGCTGCTTCAGGAAGGCCTTGCCCTTCATCAGCCAAAGGGGTACGAGGAAAAAAAGCAAGGGCTGAGTCCTAATCATGGAGATGAAGGTCTCCCATAACATGTCCCCGGCCAATAAGGTCCCGTCCAAATCGACGTAGAGTGGTTCCAAAGGCGGTGCTTGCTGCAAGGCTACTCCCCCGCTATTCTTGGGGGTCGACTCTTGTTTTATCACGTATCCACCATCGGCGCTTTCTTGGGCAGTGTTCACTCGATCTCACGCGAAGTCATTTGAAGACGAAGCTTGGACCGGCAAATCGCCCAGCAACGCTATAAACGCTCTTCATACCTTCCAGTTCCCGGCCGCCAAAGGTCACAATCAGCGATCCGGGTTCAAAAACACTGCCCCTTTGGGCAGCCAGGTACAGGTCGATGTAGTGCTGGTACGCCGGCGGCCGGTTACGCCTGTTGATCGCTGTCGTTTCGTCACCAATGGGATTCTCGGTGTTGCCATCGAGCCGCAGATTCCAGTCCCGGTAAGGAGATGCGAGCATCCAATTGATTACGGATTCCAGTTGCCAGGTTTTTTCCCGCTCGGCGATAAGCGGCTGGGCCAGTTTGGAGACGCCGGGAATCCTGACGCCTGCCCGGAGACCCCCGTCTATGCCCACCGCCAGGATGATAACCGCATAGACCCAGCGAGTGTCCACCCGCTGAAGCACTCCTTCTGCAACCGTGAACCCTTCAGCCAGCGCAAAAGTACTGAGGAGCACCGCGAAGATGGCATAGGTCGGCGACCCACTGGGTGCAATTCCAGGGAGCACGGAGGCGCCCAGAGCCATGCTACAGAGCGTCCACCTGCGAAGATAGGCCAGTTTAAATATTGCGACCGCGACCCAAAGCATCACCACCGGCAGGCCGGCGAGGGCAAGACCCCCGGCGCTGAGGAGGACGCCCAAACCAAGGACCAGCCGGTATTTCAGCCCTATTTTCTCAATACTGAGAATGGTGGCCACCGAAAGCACCGTGGCGAGAACCGAAAGGATGGGCGCGGGCTCCGTCATGCGATAGCTTGTTAAGATTCCCTGCAAGTTTGCGGACGGCTGCATTTCGTGCCAGGAAGGCCGGCTGGCCAAAATCAGGAAGAAGATGAGGATCCCCAGGAGAATTCGCAGCCGCTGTTTCCCGAAGGTGGACTCAGTCCACCGTTCGACAATTCGTCCCGCAATGAATGCCAGGAAAAGGATTAAGGCATAGGGGTGAAAGAGCAATCCGACAAATACCGCACAGAAGAAAACCCCTAATTCACCTGGAATCGCCTTTGACCCGCCTGCGCGCTCCAGGTGCAGCAACAATGCGAGGATGACAAGCACCGGGCTGTAAAAGATGCCATGCAGATGAAAGAGGTAGATAAAACCCGCAAAAAAAGTGCCGCCCGTCACAGCCATGGCGAGGGCAAACGTAGCAGCCTCCTGGGTCGCCAAGGCCATTCCATACAGGGCAAGGGCAGCGAGGACGAAATTAAACATCTGGACTGTCCAAGTTGATCCTCCGGATACCTTCCATCCGAGGTAAGCAAGGCCCTGACCGAGGGGTCTGAGCGTCGCGATGGGTAGATGGTGAGTCCAGATTACATTCCAGAGCGAGTGGTGCTCAAAATATGCTACCCAGGCATACGACTCGTTGTGATTCCCGAAGGGAAAACCAACCAGAAACCAGAACCCGACCCCCAGTGCAGCCAGCAAAGCAAATTGCTTCCGCTGTTTTTGTGTTTCGCCCTGCTCCATATTCACCCTTCTCAATTCTCATCTCATGCGATGACAGATGCAGGTACCTCAATTGCGGACTCCGCAGGGGGAGAATGCTCCACATCTTTTTTACCGCGGGGGCGAACGTACATGGCAACCAGCATGAATACGATCCACATGATATGGCTCTTGAAGGCGGCCTCAGTAATGTTGTAAAAGAGCACAATCGTCCATAATGCCAGACCGAGCGAGGCAAAGCTGGAAAAGGGGGTAAGCCCTTTGCAAATCCTCCGATAGGTGGCCATCAGAAACACAATCAGGAGGAAAAGCCCGATAATCCCCAGGTTCAGGTAAACCTCCAGATAGCCGTTATGCGCCTCGTTTAACCCTCGCGTCTCCTTAAACTGCCAGACCCAACTCAAGCTGGGACCAACCCAGAAACTCTCGTAACCCCTCCCGAGGAGTGGATTAATGGGCGCCCTGAGAAGCACCGGCCATATTTCCGCCCGGTCGGTCAGGTTCGGGTTTCGGCCCACGGCCTTGGCCACGGCGCCGATGATGTCAATTCCCAAAACGAAGTTCAAGAAAGCGTAAAATACCAGACCTAGAGGGAGCCCAATAGTGAGGGCACGGGGAGAACGCCTTCCGGCCTTAGAATTGGCAGCTAAGATCACCAGGCAGCCGATGATGAGGCAGATGTGGGAGGTCTGGCTGTTTGCAATGTGCAGGACATAAAACGTCATGGCAAGGAATGTCAGATCCACAAGGATGATTCGCCTCGTTCTGCCCGTCTTGCGGTCAGGCCACCGCATGACCACATCCCAAAAGAAGAAGAGACCGCACACCAGGCAAATGGCGCCAAGACCATTCTTGCTCGTGGCAGGCCCCACAAACATGGCGCCCCCGGTCCAGGGGTTATATTGCATGCCCATTTGGGGATAATACTTGTAAAGCAAAAAAGTAAGGGGAATAACCAGATAGCCGAATCGCCGAAGCACCGTGCCAACTGCCTCCACGGGACGAGAATCCGACAAGGCGATCAAGATCGCCAGGTAGTTGCCAAAATCCCGAATCCA
>JASHSC010000275.1 GCA_030036915.1 Terriglobia bacterium | reverse complement strand
AGCTGCGGTGATGCAATTAATGAACTCGCAGTATCCGGCGCCCAAATCCAACACCGTATCACTGGGCTTCACCCATCGATTAAAAAAATGACAGGCAAGAACCTGCCACACCTCCAGCCGTCGCCGTTCAATTCCAGCGTATCGCCGGCTGTACACAGCCCGTTGATGCTCTTCGTGCGTCATGCCCATATTGGTGGTTCGCTGGCGGGGGAAGTTTTTTCAATTCCCTACTCAATCAACAGGGACTCTCCCTGCGCCTCCCATGGCCCGCATTTCGCCTGGCAGGCTACAGTATCTCTCAATTCAGCATAATTTGCGCAGGGGGTGCGCGCCCCTCGGAGATTGACCCATTTACGCTAATCGGAAGTTATACAAAGAGGGACATTCACCACTTCATTAACTCACAATATTGGGCTATTTCATAACTAGGAGCGCCTCCCAATCTGTGTTAAAATGCCGGCTATCATGGATCCCCAGCCGGCCTGTCCAAGCTGTGGTTCAACCCGGATGGTGCCCTCACCGAGTGGCGTCCATCTTGTTTGTTCTGATTGCCAACACGTTGCGATTCAGGAGCGTGTCCGCAAGCCACGGGGCAGAAAACCTCGTGGCAAACCGGCGCGAACGGAGCCACCCTCCCTCCCGGCAGGAAAGAAAGGTTGAAATCCGGGAGCACGCTTCTGCGCGTCGTCACGGCCCTGGAAGATTTCTTTCGCCACAGCGCTTGTTTGACTTCCTGGCTCAATATGCCACGTTGAACAGCAATGCGGAACCTATCAACCCCGTCACACTTATTTAGAGGCTATAGAAACTTGTTAATTCTCGTCTTTGCGCTTGCTGGCGGGAGGAACGTATGCGCGGCGGATAATCTGCAATCTTTTGTCACGCAGCTTTTCGCGAGTAAGGGTGGAGGGGTGATCCTCTCGATTTCACGCACCCGCCGAATTATGGCCGTCGTCAATCCCCAACTTGCCATCAAGGAAGCACACCGGCCGGGATCCACCGCCAAAATCGTGACGAGCGCCGCTGTCCTCGATGGGGGGACCGCCGATCCGGATCCGATTGTGTCGAGTGAACACTTCGAGCTCGAATACCCGCTCTCTCAGCAAACCTGGGTAAAGCGAACTTTGGAGACGCTGGAGCGGTGGAGAAGGGAACTAGGCACGAACGCTGAAACGTTACCTTCACGCGTTCGAGTGGAAACTTTTAACACCACAGAAGGTTTCGTCCGGGCCACTGGGGAACCCGGATGGATGGCGGCCTCAAGTGACGGCTTCTCGATTTCTTTGCAGCCACTCGCTTTGCTGGCGCGAAAACAAATCCTGGACCAGACCCTCCGGCACGAGTTGACGCATTTGGTTGTCCACCGGGTGAGGGTGAAAGGTGTGCCGAGGTGGTTTGAAGAAGGTTGCGTGCTCTATCTGACCCGCGAACGAATCGATGCGCCCACGAACGAGCAGACGAGCACAGTGGAATTGGAAGCTGCCGTTGCCAAGCCCGGCTCGGAAGCTCAGATGCGTGCCGCATACGCACAGGCCCTGGAGCGCGTTCGGCGATTTGCGCAGCGCCAGGGGGACGCGGCGCTCTGGCGTGCGCTCATGCATCCTGATCCGGGGGACCTGCACTGGTTTCAAGAGTGATCAGTCCTCGGCGGGATTTGCTCTTGGCACTTGCAGGCGTGCCAAAAACAGCGACCAGAAGCAAAGTCCCGCGGCGATGACGATTAGAGCGAGAGAAAACCGCACGAGAACTTGTGCGTAATCCCAAAACCCCGGCGGTACCCAGCGATGCCAGTTTGCCAGCTTGTAGGCCACCCCACCGAACGCGCCGACGCTCAGCAAGCTGGCGAGGAACTGACCTTGAAAGGCACATTTCGGCAGAAGCTTCAAACTTTGCTTTCCTGCGTCGCGCCAACCCTCGCGCAGGAGAGCCGCGAAGAGGCTGAGGAGATATCCGCTCAGGACAACCCAAAGCAATCCCTCAATAACACCAACAAATTCCCCGATTTGCTCGTAACTGATCGGTCTTCCTGAATGGAAGGTGAAGAAAGATGCAACTTCCAATAGATGCGCATCAATCCAGCCAAAGATCTTGGCAAATAAACCACCAAGGACTCCGCACATCGCCGAGAAAATCAGCAGGCTTGATGTCTTCCCCCGCCTCGGTTTCCACAGCGAGCTGACGTGAAGATCCATGCCTTCGGCACCTGCGGCATTGACCGCACCTGAAACGGTGCCTCCGAAAATAACCGCAGCGGCGAGCAGTAGGGCAATGGCCCAGAAAAGCGCGAGGATCAGCATGAACGTCGAGGACTCGGGCAGGCCAAGCCACTCATAAGCCAACCACGCCCACAACGCGATAAACCCCGCAAGCGCCAGGACGGTGCGGTAGCTGAAAATCAATACCTCCAGACTCCAAACTAAAGCTGTGAAAATGTTATTCATATCAATTTGGCCTTCCTGAGGTTTATTCACGGGCGACTTGCCTTTATCGCATATCGCATTCGCAAATTGGCCGGATGATCCTCGTTATTTGACTGTGACCGTGACGGCCTGCGTTGACGCTTGCCGTGCGGGCTCATACATGGGCAGTACGCGAGCCGGGTTCGCTTGAAACGTTCCCGGCGTAATTGCCTTCAAAAGGTAATGAAACTGCCCCTGACCGCGTTGAAAGGTCGTGGAAAACATCGCGACACGATCGTCACGAAAATCACGCTGCGTATAGTAGAAATCCCACCAAGGCGGCTTCTCTTTCAACTCATAAAGCCCCTCCTGCTCAACAAACTCGAATCCTGCAGGTATGGGGTCCTCGATTTCCAAATATCGTTCGTCGTTAGTGGCACTCACGGTGAGCCGCACGGCGATGACGTCACCCGTCTGGATGTCTCCCGCAAGTGGCTGCTCCGTATAAACGATGTGGTCGTTGAGCCGCTCGGGCACGAGCTTGAAAAATTCACGGACCACGTTCAAAGCGGTGTTACCCTCCGGTGCAGGCTTCGCCTCGCTGGAGAAATAGGATACCGACGCCGACCAGTAAAGAACCCCGGGCCCGGATTTCACGATCCTCACCTCATTTGCTCCGGTGTGCACCTGTGGCGCGGCGACGTTCAGGACAGTCGGCAGCGGCGTTGCGACGTCCTTCTCCGTTATTTGCCGATCGACAAGCTTTTGGCCATTCAGATAGACGCTGAGCGTGTAATCCGGCTTCAACTCCCCCGATACTTTCAAGTAGTCGATCAATCCGTAGATGGCGGTGGCAGTTTGTTCGGTGGAATCCCAGTAATATCCGTCGGACCGGTGCTCGAGCAGCCAACGAGCTACGCCCGGCAAAAATTCGCTCTTCGGATCGAGGTTGGACAATGCTTTCAGCGCATAGGCGGTAGTTTCAAAGGAATTGTCAGAGGCGAAGTCGAGCATCTCCTGCCGTTCGGACTTCCAGGACACATAAGGTCCGTCAACTTTCGCGCTTGCTTCCAGTAACTTCACGAATTCCTGCGCGCGCGGATCCTTGAGCCGCATCAATAGCAGGGCCATCAGCGCCTGGCCGTGCGGGGAAAACTTTTCGCGGGCGTCGTAGAGATTTTCCACTAGATCGTGGTCCACATTTCCGCTCAGGGCCAAAGCATAAATCATGTAAGCCCGAATGTCAGCGACCGCACGGGGATTCTCTTTGATCTGTTTCAGCAACGAATCGCGCCCGTTCTTGAGGCGCTGCTCGTCGACCGGATACCCCGCGTCTTTCGCCTGGGCCAGTCCTGCCACCACGTAGGCAGTCATGAAGGGGTGAGTTTCATCGGTCTGCCACCAGCCCCAACCGCCGTCTTCGTGCTGGAAGGTGTAGAGACGCTCCAGACCCGCGGCAATTTTCTTGTCCAGCTCATCGGACGCCGGGGGAGAGGCAAGCCCCAAATCCTTCACGGCCTTACTCACCAAAATATTGGGCAGGAAGCTTGACATGGTCTGCTCGACGCAGCCGTAGGGATAAGTGGCGAGGAAATCCAGCGCTGACATGAGAGTGCCGGCAATGGAGGGGGCCAAATCAATGCGCAACGTGGAGGCTTCCGGATTAATCGTCTCCGGGAGCGAAAGAGAGGTTTCGATTTCGTCGTGGTCAGCCCGCAGAGCTCCCGATTTCGCCACGTTCTGCTGGAGCCCCCACGGCTCGACCGGCATCTCCAGCTCGAGCGCGTCCGATTCCCCATCGGTCAGTGCTTTTGCCAGGAATTTTGCCCGCGTGATCTTGGGCGCGCGCACGTTCCAGGTCACCACCGCTTCGCCGTTCCTGGGAACGGTCACGCTCGATTCAGCGGGACCAGTCAGTTCCACGCCCTGGGCATTGAGCGAGACCTTGGCGATTTTGTCCGTGGCGAGGTAATTGTGGACTATTCCCACCAGCGTTGCGGTGTCGCCTTGGTTCATAAAGCGTGGCGTTTCCAGGCGCAGGATCAGGTTCTTGCGGGTTATGACCTTGGCTACGACTTGACCTACCAGGGTATCGCGCGTGACGGCGCGCACGGTGGCCCGCCAGGTGGTGAGTGAATCCGGAAAGCTGAAGGAAGCACGCGCTTTGCCGTTGGCGCCTGTTTCTATCGCCGGCAGCCATTCGATGGTGTCGGGAAAATATTTTCGGACTTGCGGTTGAACCACTTGCGGGTTCTTGAAATCCGCCAGACGCGTGGGCGCGCGAAGCAGGGCAAGTTCCATTTTGTGCCGCCCGGAATATCCCATGAACCAATATGCAGTCGAGAATTGCGTAAAGACGCTGTTCCAACCGCGCGCGTAGAATATCTTTTCGGGGGGATCGACCGAGTCGGGGCGAACCGCGTAGATCGCTTCATCCACCACCCCCAGACTCAACTCGGCACTCACGGGTTTTCCCCCCGCATCCTGCGCTGTAAGGGTATAGGTGACTTGTTCGCCTGGCCGGTACTCGGGTTTGTCGGTTTCCACTGTGACTTGCAATACCTTCTCGGTTGCTGGCACGGAGATGTTCTTCGAACCCTCGCGGATTTGTTCGTTCTTAACGAATGCGGCGTTCAGGAAGAAGTTGGGTTCGAAGCGTCCCTCGATGGGAACGTCCACAGTAAGCGAGTCCCCGCTGGCGGCGTGCAGTGCCCAGTTATAAACCTGCTGCCCTTCAGTGGTCACCAGAACCTGCGCCCCAGCCACGTGAGTGGAAATCAAGACGTGCGCCGTTTCTCCGGGTTTGTAGGAATGCTTATCCGGGAAAATGTCAATTCCTCCCGCCTCATTCTCTTCACCCGCTGATTTCGTGCTGGAAATCCAAAGACTCGTGGCAAAGGTCGCTTGACGCTGATTGCGATCGGTGCTGGAGGCGTGAATGGTGAGCCAGGGAACCTCCGGAATCGTATAGGCGTAGTGAGCCACACCGTGAGCGTCGGTGGAAATGCTCGCCTGGGAGATGTCCTCTTCCTGCGCACGGAAACCCCACGACGTGTGGGCGGCGAAATTCAACTGAACGCTCGTGGAAACGGGGTTGGAGTCATAATCCAGCGTGTGAATTGTAAGGTCAGCCCTCTGGCCAGGCGAGTAAACGTAGCGGTCCGTATCCAGGAGGACAACGACGGTGGAGTAGGTAACCGTCACGGTGTGTCCACCTGTAATCTCTCGATTGCTCGCATCTGTCACGTGAGCTTCAATGCGATAGCGATAGTCGTGCCTTTGCCGGTCGACTTCAGCGGGCAGTGTAACGTGTAGTACACCGTCCGCGTCGAGCTGCCCGGTCCCCTGGCTGACCTCCTGCCCGAAGTAATCCTCGCTGAAATTTCCTTCACCCTCGTCACCTTCGAAATCTTCGTCACCCCAGAGGATCCGCCAGTAGGGATATTGGTAGCCCGAACGAAAGAGTGAATACTTCACGCGGCCGCCGGAAACGGGATCGCCAAAATAATAGCGCGCGCTGATGGTGGCTTCTATGGTCTCTCCCTGAAGGTATCGCCCCTTGTCGGTGGAAACCCCAACCTCAAATTCCGGCTTCTTGTAATCCTGCACTTCGAATGAGCCATACACGTTTTTGTCGCCGATGTGGGCAGTAATACCGTAGCTGCCGAGCGCCGCCAGCGCGCCCAGAGTCAGCGTGCCATGAAAGGTTCCATACGGCGACAGGTCCAATTTCTGCTG
>JASHSC010000029.1 GCA_030036915.1 Terriglobia bacterium | reverse complement strand
TTCAGCAAATACGCCCGCGCGCCCGCCTTGAGCGCGCGCAGTACGTAACCTTCATCGGAGTGCATGCTTAGCATCACCACGCGAGCGTCCGGGCGCATCTCCGTGATCTTCCGCGCGGCTTCAATTCCATTCAGGTTCGGCATTCCGATATCCATCACCACCACATCCGGCTTCAACGAGGCCGAAAGCTCCACGGCTTGCCTTCCGTCATCGGCTTCACCCACAACGCTGAGGTCGGGCTGCTGATCGATCACCAGGCGGAGCCCGGCGCGCATCAGTTTGTGATCATCGGCGAGGAGAACACGGATTGATTTCATGGTCGTTAGGGATTAAGACCTGGCCGGCGGAAACTCTACCGTCAGGGTTGTGCCGTGTCCGGACTTCGACTGAATGGTGAGAGTTCCGCCCAGATGCCGAACCCGCTCTTCCATCCCCAAAATGCCCAGGCCCCGTACCCTTTGAGGATCAAAGCCCACGCCGTTATCGGAAACACGCACCAAAATCTTGCCGCCGTCCTGCTCCACCGTGACTTTGGCATTTTTGGCGGAGCTATGCCGCGCGGCGTTGTTGAGAGCCTCCTGAACCAACCGGTAGATGCAGATTTTATACTCGTCGGGCATCTTCATCTCGTCGGACTGGATCTCCACTTCCATGCCGCCGCGGCGCGAAATTTCGCGGCCCTGCCATTCCAGCGCGGCAATCAAACCGAGATCGTCCAGCATGGAGGGCCGCAGCAGCAACGCGATATTGCGCACGGTTTCCACCGTGGCCTTCGCCACGGATTGGATCTTCTCAAGGTGTTCGTGCACCCGCGCGTTTTCGGAAGGGACCAAGGCCGCCAGCCTCCCCACTTCCACCAGCATTGCTCCCAGGGATTGGCCCACCTCATCGTGGAGCTCGCGCGAAATCGACCGCCGCTCGGTCTCCTGGGCATCCACAAGCTGCGCGGATAATGCCGCCAGTTCGGCGCGGTTGCGGGCAAGTTCGTGGTAGCGCTGCTGCGCCTCCTTCCCCAGGCGGAGAAGATAGGCAACGCTGGCGAGGGACAAAGCCAGTCCGGCGGCAAGCGCTGTGGCCAGCAGGCGGGTTTGCCGCGCCTGCAAGGCGGCAAACGTGGTGAAGATTTTCTGCTGCGAGTCCACCATTTGTTGATTGTTCCAGATTGCCACCTTTTGCGACAGTTGCGCGATTCGCAGGCGCTGGGGCAGAATCACGTCATTCAAGTATCGCCACGCCTGCGCCTGCCGTTCCTTCTCGCTCCACGCCAGGACCGGACTCAACATGTTTTGTTGCTCGGTGAACAACTCATTCAGACTCTCCAGAATCTCCCGCTCCTCCGGTTGGCGATCCCGCGGATAGGTCTTGAGCCTGGAATCAATTTGGGTCGTGAGTCTTGAAAATTCCTGCTCGGTCAGTCCATCCGATTGCGGATTCTCGCTCAGCAGATATTCCTGCATCCGATCGTTGTAAACGTAGATGGAGGATGAGAGCACCAGCAGAGGCTGGCTGCGGGCCAGAAATGCTTCGTGAATTGCCTCCTCCTGAATGTGGAGTTGACGCGCCAGGCAGAGCGCATCCACGCCGGCGATCACCATCAAGGCCAGCAATCCGCCAAAGCTGCCGAGCAGGATCAGGCGCAGTTGTTTCGAAGGCCAGGCGCCCTCGTGACGATCATTGGGTTTAGCAACATTGGGTTTACTCAACATCGAACACGCCTCCCGTGAAAATGTTGATTTACGGGGCTAGATTCAATATGACCACTTTCCCATGCGGATGGCAAATCCTGTGGCACGGGCTTCCAGCCCGTGAACTGTAGCGCGTGTCCCCACCCGCGAAACCAACGTGGCTGAAGGTAGCCGCGACACCGACGCGGGTGAGAACAACGGCGCTACAACCCGGTCCCGCCGCGCGGAACTCTGCCGGTGCCCTTTTGCGCCCAAATTTCCGCCGGTTGTGTTACACTGCGCCCGCTTGAGGTGAGTTTTTATTTCCTATGCCCCCCGGTGTTGAGGCCAAGCAGAAGCTTCGAGAAATTTGCCGCGTCGCTGCGCGCGTGTTTTACGCGAAAAGTTACGATGGCGCTTCCATGCAAGACATTGCCAAGGCGGTGGGACTGACCAAGGCGGGCCTTTATCATCACGTCGGTAGCAAAGATCGCCTGTTATACGAAATTCAGAACTACGGAATGGATATTCTGGATGAAACCGTGCTCGCGCCCCTCAAGGACATCCCTGACCCGAGCGAAAAACTGCGCAAGACCATCATCGGCCACATTGACCTGATCGTGCGCGCGCGCGACCAGGAAATCACAGTCATCCTGCACGAAAACCGCTCGCTCAGCGGAACGCTGCGCAAGAAGCTCAACACCCGCAAGCGCCGCTATATCGACTATCTGGTTGAATTGATCGCACACGTTCAGGAGCAGAGCGCCCGACCGCCGCAAATTTCCCCCCGCCTCGCCGCCTTCGCCCTGCTAGGAATGGTGAATTGGCTCTACCAGTGGTACAGCCCCGAAGGTCAAGTCAAGCAGGATGAACTCGCCCAATTCTATGTCGATTTTTTCTTCCGCGGACTACTGGGGACAACGTAAGAAAGGGTAAACACCGTAGCGCGGGCGTCTCGCCCACTATGATGTGCGCTATTGATAGCTGCATAAATAATGTCCTATTTGAGACGCAAAAAAAGAGGACTGTGATGGAGGAATGAGCGGAGCAGCGTCTCGTTCCTCTGCAGGAAGCGGGTATGCCGGCGGGTGAGGGCGGTCAACTTGGCAATTTCGAACGTCGGTCGGTTGGCGAAGGGGTTCATCTTTAGATAGCCCCAGGCGTACTC
>JASHSC010000274.1 GCA_030036915.1 Terriglobia bacterium | reverse complement strand
ATCCCGATGGCTGGACAGGCGCGACGGTGACGGGCGGCCACGGCAGCGGCGCAACATTCAACCTGACCGCCTACGACCTGGTGGAAATTTCTCCCGCGACGTTCAACCTCGTGGGGGCAACGGGTGAGCCGTGGTCGGGCTGCGAATGGGACGTGATTAAAGACCCCACGGGCGGCAACTCGACCGCGCACAGCATTCTGACCGCGCAGCTTCCCAGCATGCTGCCCATCAGCCTCTATGCTTCCACCAACCTTGCCGGCGTGCTGCTCGATTACGGGCAATCGACCAGCTCGTATACCGAGCCGAGCTCGCGCAACACCACGGCCGACGCGACTTTCGAAGGCTACGTCACGATCACTGGGGGCGAGCTGAGCCTCACCGGCACGCCGCAAATTTACCTCGGGACGAGCTCCGACAACGCCTTCATCGACACGCCGGGCTCGGGCGGCCAGATTGTTTTCGGCTACAACTCTCCGAAATCCAGCGGACAGCAGTGCCGCGACTACTTCTATAACAACTCGACGGACCGGAATGTGCTCTTCAAGATCTGCTCTGCGGGAAGTTCTTCTGGCACGAACAGCGTGCAGACGCTGCACAACACGCTGGACGATGGCTCGGGAAACTTGTCGGTTTCAAGCGGCTACGAGATTTCGGGTGGCGCAACGAGCGGGCACTACCTACGGGGGAACGGCAGCCAGTACGTGGACAGCGCGATTCAGGCTGCCGATCTGCCCGCGCCCACCACCTCCGCGCTGGGCGGGGTGGAATCCGTTACCTGCTCGGGCAGTGAATTCGTCAGCGCGATCAATACTTCCGGGGTGCCGCAGTGCGGCACTCCTTCGGGCAGTGGCAACGTTTCAACTTCCGGAACAATCACCGCCGGCAGCCTTGCGGAGTTTGCTTCCGGCACCACGATTGAAATCGGAAATCTGAGCGGTGATTGTGCCACCAGCGGCTCGTTGACGATCACCTGCACGCAGGTGAACGGCTCGAATTTCCAGGTGAATACGAGCGGCCAGGTGACCACGTATGACGGCGTAAGCACTGCAGCGATCGGCCAGCCGTTTATTAAGGCGATTTCGAATGTAACGGCGCAGACAACCTCACAGAGCACCGTCACCTTGGCATCCTCACCCGCAGCGGGGAGCTACAGAATCAACTT
Source organism: Terriglobia bacterium (assembly GCA_030036915.1). Taxonomy (GTDB): domain Bacteria; phylum Acidobacteriota; class Terriglobia; order UBA7540; family UBA7540; genus Bog-366. Next base: position 8,827 of record JASHSC010000274.1, on the reverse strand, counting down.
TTATGCCGACCAAAACTCGGGTGGGGGATCTACATCTTTCACTTTTAATTGGACGGATGGGTCAACGTCGCGCTCGCTGACCACCGGCCTGCTTACCCTTTCCGGCGGATATTTGTCCGGCCTCTTCCCGATTTATGTGGGCAGCGGCAATGTGACCTACACCAGCACGGTCAATGGCACGGTGAACTACGACGTGCACATAACCTTGGAGCGAATGCAATGAGAAACAGGAATGTGGAAATTCGAAATTGGAAACTTGGAATTCGAAACCGGAAATTCGCGCCCCCTCTGCTGCTTGCCCTCTGCTTCGCGACGTCAGCATTCGGGCAAATCTCCGGAGCGGGCCAGTTCGAATGCAATGCGGCGCCGCAGACGGGAACGGCGTGGAGCAGTTCGACTTCCATAAACACCACGCAGACGCTGGCGTCCAACGTGGCGGGGGCGGCGGTGACGGTAGTAATCGATCAGACCTCGACGCTCACCGCCGGCGCCATCAGCTTTCAGGAGGATTATGGCGACGGGAATCTGGTAACCGTGAATGCCTGGCAGGCGGTTGACCCTACCTCGTCAACATTTCCGCAAATCAGTCTGCCGTACACGCTCCAGGCCAGCACCAATAAGGTTTTCCTGATTCAAATGGGGAACGCATACAAACTGGTGCTCAAACTCACAACAGCGATCACGGGGAGCGGCACGATTACTCCCTATGTAAACCTCATCTGCTACACCACGCCGTCGCAAGTTAATGTTGCAAACACCGTTCCGGTGAGCGGTACGTTCTGGCAGTCGACTCAGCCGGTCAGTTTGTCAACGCTGCCTTCGCTTGCCGCAGGTTCCAACACCATCGGAGCCGTAACGCAGGCTACGGCCTCAAACCTGAACGCCACAGTGGTCGGGAGTTTATCCAACAACGGAGCCGTCGCAACCTCAAATTTCGTAGGCTCCCTCATCGGGATCGCACAGACAACGCCCAACAATGGCACGGCGGCGACGCAGGGGCGCAACGTTGCCCCGAACGTCGGGACGGATGGATCGCTGTGGGTGAACACTCAACCTGCACTGCGGCCTGCCAGTTACGAGGCAAGCGCAAACTTCGCCGCTTCGAGCACAACCGACAATGCCTGTATTTACGGGAATTCGACGGACACCGTGGTCTTGTACGAGGTGGATGTGTCAGGCGTTCAAACCACGGCGGGAATCGTCAATGTCTCGCTGATCCGGCGCTCTGCCGCAGAAAGCGGGGGAACGTCCACCAGCATGACGGATGTGCGAGGCGACGTTACGAATTACTCGGCTGCGTCCACCACCCCGGTTTACTACACCGGAACCGGACCTACAGTCGGCACGGCAGTCGGCAACATTGACAACAAGTATACGGCGTTCCTGGCATCTTCCACGGCGACTCCTGCTGACCTCTATTTATGGAGTGGCAGGTTGAAACCGCAGGTTCTAATTGGTACGTCCCAGGGGGTCTGCGTGAACCTTGGCGGTGCGTTGACGGGTGGAACCATGAGCCTGACGTGGCGCTGGCTCGAAATTTCCAACATTTCGGAGTAAGCCCCATGAAGAAACCCATCACCCTTTTGCTATTCTGGATTGTCGCACTGTCGAGCGTTCCGCGCCCTATCCATTCTGGAACGGTACAGCAAGACGATGATGTCTCCCTGATGCTGCGCAAAAAACGTCTGGAAGGTGGTGCGTCTGGCCCGCCGCAGCTCGAAACCGGCTGGACGTGGATTACCGACCAATTTACAAGCTGCTCGGAAGGCGCCAGCACCACCTGCACAACTCCCACTTACGGTGGGGCCGGGAACTTTATCGTGACTTCCCTCTCGGGCGACGTGAAGGAATACTGTGTCCTCACCGGCAACAACGTGACGATCAGCAGCGTGACGAGCTATCTGAGCGGCGGCACGAATGCGGGGGAGACCTGGACGGAGCCCTCTACCGCGCACGTCTACAACGCTTCAAACGCCGACAACGTGGCGTGCGCTCAATCGGTGAGTGGAGTCGCGGGCGTGGAAAAAATCGTTGCCACGCTTTCCGGCACGGCCACAGCCGCTCCGTCCGGCGGTCCTTACCTAGTCTATCGCGAATTGAAGCCGCCTTCCGGATACGCCGCGTCTTATGACACTTCCAACACCGCGAGCAGCGGGTCATGCACAAACTGCACGGGCGCGTCGCTGACCTTGGCAGACACCGATTACGTAACCGAAGTGGCGGATGATTCCGGGTACAACTACGCGGCGAATTCCTGCCCGACCAACTGGTTTGTCGAGGGCGATGATGCCGGGTGCGATTACATCAATGCCCCAAGCGGATCGCTTTCCGCCCCAACCTTCGCCTTCACCGCGAGCCAAAACTTCTTCACAAACGTGGCCATGGCATGGAAGGCGACCGCCGGGAAGTTCACGATTCCCTCTCCGGTTTTTTCCGTCGCCAATGCCACCGTTCCTGGCAGCGGCGATTATGTGTCGTGCGGCCCCACCTGCACCATCACGGTCCCAACGACAACGGTTGAGAACTATTTATTCATCCCCACCTATACCGAAGGTGCCGCCGGCTATTACCCTTCCTCCTGCTCCAGCAGCATGGGAACCTGCACGGTGCCCACCAGTTGCCAGCAGCAAAACCTGAGTTGCATGGAAATTCCGATCACGACATCGGGCACGAGCGTCAGCGTGACTTTTAACAGCAGCACCACCACTGCCGGGTTCTATGCGCTTGAACTGGCGCGCACCAGCGGAACCTGGACGGTGGACGCGGTGGGCTGTAATTCAAACACTACAACCAATACCCCCTCCGGCCCGTCGCTGACATTGAGCGGAACGAACGACGCAATTGTGAACTGGGGATATGCAATCGGCGGAATCGCTGCGCAGCAGTATTTCTACCTCCCTCTCATCTCCACAGCCATCTGGTTGAACGAGAGCATATATGACGGGTCCATCGGCTATCTGCTGAACAGCGTTAATGGGACGGCGGTGAACTACGCCTTCCCCAATCCCTCGCCGCAGAACAGCACGTTTTGCGAGTGGGCAGTGAAATAATTCATGTTGACAGCGGCAAGATTGAAATCGAGGCGGTTGGCGGCGTACTCTTGGTATGATTGTCACCGAGGGCTTGGATTTGAAAGAACCCGGATGGTAAAAATAACGACGAAATGGATTACGATGTCAGTTGTTGACGGCACCAGTATGCGTGCCTATTTGGCTCAACCCCAAGAGAGCCAGGCACGCGCAGGACTTCTGGTGTGTCAGGAAGCTTTCGGTGTGAACGCACACATTCGGGACGTTACCGACCGGCTTGCACGTGAAGGATACCTTGCCGTTGCCCCTGAGCTTTTCCACCGAACCGCCGCGGGATTCGAGGGGGCCTATAACGACTTCGGGGCGGTCGTGCCCCACGTTCGCGCCTTGAGGGACCCGGATCTGGAAGCTGATGTGCGGGCCTCTTACTCTTGGCTTCGCGAAAATCTCGGTAAGAGCGACGTTCCCATAGCCTGCGTCGGGTTCTGCATGGGTGGACGGGTATCCTTCCTAACCAATTCCATTCTCCCAGTCAAAGCCGCTGTCTCATTTTACGGGGGCGGCATCGCGCCAAACCCCATGGGGCCTGGAATGCTGGAACGAGCCGGCAATCTGCACGCCCCGCAACTGCTGTTCTGGGGCGGGCTGGACAAGCATATTGGTCCCGAGCAGACGCAAGCAGTGGCGGATGCACTGCGCAAAGCCGGCAAGCCTTTCGTGAATGTTGACTTCTCCGACGCCGACCACGGGTTTTTCTGTGATGCGCGTCCCACCTACAATCCCGCCGCCGCCCAGCAGGCCTGGGCCTTAACCAACACCTTCCTGGAATGTCATCTTGGAGTCTGAAGTCGCGAGTCAGACTTGTTCACGCTGTTTCGGTAGCGCTTCGCCAAACGTCCCGCAGATTGATTTTTCGATGTTGCCAAATCACCTTCGAAGGGTTAGTTTGATGCCGGCAATAGTCCTAATGCCAGGTTCGAGCAAATGGGGCGAATTCGGGAGATCGTGCGGTGAAAATTGTCAGCATCGGCGAGGTTCTTTGGGACGTTATTGGAGAGAAGGAGTATCTAGGAGGCGCGGCGCTAAATTTTGCCGCCCACGCGGCACGCTTGGGCCACTCGGTTTTCTTCGTAAGTGCTGTCGGCAGGGATGAACGAGGGCGTCGCGTGCTCGGGCGGATGGCGGAATTGGGCCTCTCTACGCGCTACGTGCGCGAAATTTCATCCTACCCCACAGGCATCGTCACGGTTGAGCTGAATGCAGCGGGGGAGCCTCGCTTCACGCTGCATCACCCTGCGGCTTACGACGCTCCCGAACTCACGGAACGCGAGGTGGCAGAACTCCTTTCACCTGCGCCCGACTGGATCTATTTCGGAACGCTATTTCAAATGAGCCCACAGGCCCGCCAACTGACTTACCGCCTGATTGACTCCCATTGCGGCGCGCGACTACTCTACGACGTCAACCTGCGCAGGGACCACCACACGGTTCCGCTTTTGAGGGAGCTGATGGCGCGCGGCCAAGTGGTAAAACTCAATGAGGAGGAAGCCGCGGCGATTGACCAGATGCTCGACCGCTCCTCGCACTCTCTTGAGGACTTCTGCCGTTCCTACTCGGCGGAATTTGGCTGGCAATCCGCCTGCGTTACACGCGGGGAAAGAGGATGCGCCTTGCTTGTGAACGGTGAATTCGTTGAAGCACCCGGCTACACTGTGAAAGCACAGGATACTGTGGGAGCTGGCGACGCCTTCGCCGCGGCATTTGTCCACGGCTTGAGCCTTAAATGGCCGGCACCGCAAATTGCCGACTTCGCCAACCGCGTGGCTGCACTTGTCGCCAGCCGGCCCGGCGGCACCCCGTCCTGGTCCCTCGAAGAAGCTTACGCTCTCCGCTAAACATCAATTAACAAATGCCGAAATCGGCAGCTTAGATTTTCTCAAGCAAGGAATCTAATTCAGGCAAGAACTTAATGCGCGGGCATTCTGCATCGGGGTAGGCATCTACGCGGTCAATCAGCACACCGCGTAAACCTGCAAGTTGCGCCCCGCCCACGTCAGTCGCGTGAGTGTCACCGACAAAGACGGCTTCGCCCGCGGGGACTTCTGCCTTGGCGACGGCCATTTGAAAAATCTCCGGATGAGGTTTTTCCACGCCCACGATCGCCGAGTCAAAAACCGCCTGAAAATAGTCGCGCAGCCCTACGTTCCGTAACTGATCTTCAATGGTTCCGACGGAATTCGAAATAACGCCCAGAAAGAATCCTCGTTCTTTGAGCGCCGCCAAATAGCCCGGCGTCTCCGGCATCACCACCGACCACGTCCGAATGTCGCGGAACCCATCGGCCACAAGCCGAATCAAGCGCTGGTGCTCAGAGGGTGGGGCGCCAATAATGTTCATCAGCGACGCGAGATATTCAGCCCAGTAGTAATGATCGATCGTTCGCGGAACTTCACCCTTGCGAATTTGCGGCCACAACCACACGTCAAGTTTCTTTTTCGCGTCACGCTCTGCGGCGTGAAAATCCTCGACGCGTGCCGGGAAGCCCTGCTCGGTCAGGTCGCGAGCCCGCAAATCCAGCCGTGGATAAACCAGAGTGTTGCCGGCGTCAAACAGGATGGCGCGAATGGGTGATGATTTCATTTACTCTCCCAACTTCAATTGAAGTTCCGCATTATAGCAGCCGGCCTTCCAGCGCCGGGGGGAAATCGCCTTGACCCATCGCGAGTCTTGCCACTAGATTAGCTTCGTCGGTGCTTTGAGAGGATCCGGCGTGATGAATACGAGCAACGAACGGTGGAGACGAGTTCTTTTGCGATTTGCCCTGAGCGCGTGCCTCACAGGATCGCCGATCTCCCTGCGCGCCGCGCAAGCCGGCGCGAGCCCGCCCGCGGCGGCGCCTTCAACGCAAACTTCCACCGACATCGAAGAGCAGGCCGCCCTGGACGAGGCTTTTCGTTCGGCGGAGGGAAACCCTCAAATCATCATCAAAAATCTGGACGCTTTTCTCAAGCGCTTCCCCCATTCCTCGCGGCGTGAGTTGGTGCTGCGCACCATCTGCACTTATGCTCTGGATGCCAACGCACCCGATGTAGTCGCGCATTACGGCCAGATGCTGCTTGAGATTACGCCCAACGACCCCCAAGTTCTCACCACCGTCATTGACGCGCTGGCTCGCCTCAACGACCCTGCCGGCCGCGGGGATGCCATCGAGTACTCCTCACGTCTGATCAAGATCGCGGAAAATCAACGCGACCAGGCTGCGGCGGCGGGCTCGAGTCATAATTCCGGGGAGCAATGGTCGGAGCGCATCGCGGCCCTTTATGCGCAACGAGCGGGATTTTATCGAGATTCCGCCGAGTTGGATAAAGCCATCGCCGATGATGAGAAAAGTTACGTGATTTACCCCACCTCCCGTGTCGCTGAACAACTGGGCGATTCTGTATTGCAGAAAGGTGATTCGGCTCACGCATTGGATTACTACCTCACCGCATTCGCTTTTCCTGACACGACGTCCGACCCCGAGCGCCGCCGGGAGGTCCGCCGCAAGCTGGGGAGCCTGTATTTGCAGCAGCACGGTTCCGAGAAGGGATTAGGGAGCCTTGTGCTGTCGCGATATGACGCGCTCAGCGCCCAACTCGCCGGCCGCCTTTCCGCTGACAACCCGCAGAACGCTGGCCGCCACGACCCATTTGATTTTGTTCTGGAGAACCTTGATGACACACCGCTCCCCTTGGCAGGTTACCGCGGCAAGGTCGTGGTGATTGATTTCTGGGCGACTTGGTGCGGACCCTGCCGCATGCAAGGCAAACTCATCGAGAAAGTGGCTGAAAACTTTCGTGGGGATTCAAACGCCGCATTCCTCTCGCTCAATACAGATTCTGACCGAAGTGGGGTTCCGGCCTTCCTCAGCGAGGAGGGATGGACACTCCCCGTGGCCTATGCTCAAGGACTGGATCAATTTCTCGAAGTAAGAGCGCTCCCTACGCTGGTTATTTTCGATCGCCAGGGGCGCGTAGTGTATCGGGATGATGGCGTCAATGTCGCAACATTCTCCGTGGAACTTACCAAGCACCTGCGCGACACACTTCGCGAATCGGCTGGCACAAACCCGTAGGCGGTGGGCAAACGGCGCTATGGCATTCGCCCTTCAGATATTTTCGAGCTCCGTTTCGCACGCCTTCTTCTCATCCTCGCTCAAGAATGAAGCCTGAATTGCATTTCGGCACAACTGTGCCAAGGTTTTGGGGTGAAAAGCAAAGCAGCGGGCCGCCCGCCGAAATTCCTCTTGAAGGCTTGTTCCGAACATTGCGGGATCGTCTGAATTGAGGGTTACGGCCATTCCTGCATCCAGGAATTTTGGCAGCGGATGGTCCTCCCATCGCGCGATTAAACCCGTGCACACGTTGCTGCTGGGGCAAACTTCCAGGGGAATTCGCCGCTCGCGCAGCATTGCAACCACGTTGGGATCTTGCAGGGCGGTAAGGCCGTGTCCGATTCGCTCCGCACCCAGCAGCTCAACGGCATCGCGAATACTCTCCGGCCCGCAGGCTTCCCCAGCGTGCGCCACACCGTGAAGCCCCAGGTTGCGCGCCTCTTGAAAGACCTCGGCGAAGAGTTTGGCGGGGCCGCGGGCTTCGTCACCGCCAATCCCAAAACCTATGACGCCTCGTGACCGCAGCCGCGCAGCCGCTTTCAACACCTGGCGCGCATGCTCCACGCCGAAATGCCGGATGGCGTCGAAGATCCACTTCACCCGCACTCGCGTGCGCGACTCTGTTTCTTCCGCGGCGTTTGATACGGCGTCAAAAATCTCATCAACAGATTCTTTCTTCCAAAGCACTACTCCGGCGGCAAAGATGATCTCTGCGTATCGCACGTTTTGACTGGCGAGCCATTCGATCAGACGGGTGGTTACCAGGGCATAGTCGCGTGGGGTCTCGATCAGTAACGAAACGAGCTTAAACGCCTCAAGAAAGTCGCGAAAGCTTCCATAACGAAAATTGCCTGCGCGCCGGGCGGCGATCCACTCTTCAGCTTTCTGCCTCAGCCCGCTTTTGGATTGAGACAGCTCGAGCAGAGTCCCGGGCCGCACCGATCCTTCCAGATGAAGGTGCAGTTCAACTTTCGGCAAACGGGCGATGTATGAGTCGAGTGAACGTTCAATTTCCATTTTCGGGTGAGAATGAAGCGCACGGGTCTCTAGCGCACCACATGGGCGTTCTGTGAAAGCGCATCCGCATCGGTCATCGCACGGGGTGAACTGCCGAATTCGGAATGTTTCCGGCTATAGGCGGCATAAATGCAAAGACCAATGATGAGCCACACGATGAAACGCCCCCAGGTTTCCAAGGGAAGGCTGGCCATCAGAATGATGCATGACACGATGGAGAGAATCGGCACCGCGGGCACCCAGGGTGTGCGGAACGAGCGGCGGCGCTGTGGCTCCGTTCGTCTCAGGATAAGAACTCCCAGCGAAACCAGCACGAATGCGAAAAGCGTGCCGATGTTCGAAAGGTCAGCGAGCGTACCGATGTCAAAAAGTCCGGCAGGTATCGCCACTGCAAAGCCCGCCACCCAGGTGCTGATGTGCGGGGTGAGAAAGCGCGCGTGGACCCTGGAAAAAACCTCCGGCAGCAATCCATCGCGCGACATGGCAAACCACACTCGCGCCTGCCCCAACTGAAAAACCAGCATGGAGCTGATCATTCCTGTGAGCGCGCCGAGGGTTACCCACTTCATCACATTCGGCATTCCCAAAGCCATCAGTGCATTGGCCACTGGAGCGGCGTTGCGCAAGG
>JASHSC010000273.1 GCA_030036915.1 Terriglobia bacterium | reverse complement strand
CCGATTGATAAGCAAACCAAGCTCTTGATCGTGGATGAATCGACGGGCATCATCAAGTGGCGGCCCATTCCCGCAAGTGAACGGCTGCAGGGCGTAGGCGACCCGAATTATGTTGCCAATGTCTTAGCTGAAAAGCTTTTTTAGTAGGCAGGGATGACGACCATATCTCCGTCTGGAATTTGACACCATCGTTGGGTATATCGGGACGGAACGTTATGCTGGTTTTCGGAGGTTCTGCGGAATCTAGTGTAACATTCCGTGCCCTGCTTTTCCGCGGTTTCCCCCCTCTGCCACGCTTCGTTCACCCAATCCTGACCTTCCGCGGAAACTGCCCATTATCTTGCAGAAACGTTTTCTTTCGGCTCAGGTCAGCGGCGGTGGGTTGCACTGCTCCATTGACGTCGGTGGCGCGGGAAACCAGGGTGTGATCGCCGGGCGTGGCCCCTTCCCACCGATAGGTAAATAATTTCCACGAGTAGCGGTCATGGGTCGGCGCGAGTGTCGCTTTCTGCCACGGGCCACCGTCAATCTGCACCTCCACGCTGGCCAGGGGCGTTCCGTCGTTCAGCGCATAGCCTAGAATTTGATAGGCGCCGTCCGTTTTAGTCACCTTGGCGATCACCGACTTCAGGTGCATGCGCGTGATTTCCGTCTCCACCCATTGCGTTTGTGGGTCAGTGTCTCCGCCGCTGCCACCCTCGCCTACGACGGAGCGATACCAGCGCGCCTGAAAGTTCCCCAGGAAGCGGTCCTCCTGCAAATGAATCTCCGCCAGCCACTTCACATTGGCCACGCCATACCACCCCGGCATGATCAGACGCATCGGGAAGCCCTGCTCGCGCCGCAGTGGCCGGCCTTCCAGCGCATAGGCGATCAGCGGCTCGGGCTTCATGGCGTTTTCCAGCGTCACGCTGCGGCCGAATTGCTGATCCAGGTGGTAAGTCTGCGTCCGGAAGACCACTTCCAGTGGACCTCGGTCTGCGCCGAAGAACACCACCTCGCGGGCCTTGGAGCCAATCCCCACATGCCGCAGCAGATTCCTGAGCGGCACGCCGGTAAAACGGCCGCAAGACGCCAGCCCCTCCATGGCATGCGGGCTGTTGCCGGAGCATTCATAACCCACGGCTATTTCGGTGGCGTGCATGGCGCGAAGATCCGCGAGCGAGAATTCCGCCGGCTGTTTCACCAACCCCGTCACCTTCAGCCGGTGCGCGTCTGCATCGATGGTCGGAATCTGAAAGTGCTGGACGTGATAGAACTGGTCGGCGGGAGTGAACGGACCGTCGATGTTGCGGATATCCAGCAACTGCGTCGATGATTTGGGATTGCGTGGCGTGAAGTTGGGGGGAATATCCGTAAAGGTCACGCCGGCGTCGTCTGCCGCAGCAGTCCAATTCGGCAGCAGCGCCAGTAGGCTGGTTGCGGCCAGTCCCGTTTGCAACATCTCCCTGCGATTGATCGGTTGCGGCATGGTCAGGCTCCTTTGGTTGATCAATAGCCCGCTGTATTCTAGCTGCTGCCACAGGGATTCGCCAGCGAAGAAGTGGCACGGGGGCTCGGTGTGGCGCGGTGCCCTTGGGGCTCTGAAATGCCCTGGCAATTTGGTTGGTAGCCACGGTCAGCGCCTTTATGACCGTGGGTTCTTTGAGACGCACCAACAGCCCACGGTCAAGAGAACATTGACCGTGGCTACCTGCTAGAAAGGGCGGAGACGAGGATGGTGGGACAGACGGAACGTCTGCGACGTTTTTGGAACCGAACACCCCGTGGAAGCCAGCGAACCGACCCCGAAAAATAACCCACCCAGTGGGTGAAATCACCCAATAGCCCGCGCAGGCAGAGGGCCAGACCATCGGGCGGCTGCCGATAACTTCCATAGCCCCAACTAGTTACCACTAAATGTATATTCCCATCGACGATGGAACCCGAATTGCCGAGTTTGTCCAATGGCTTGGTTTCTCATGGAAAAATTGTCCGAATCCGTGCAAATGGAAGGGCGGGGCTTCAGGCCCGCCGTTGAGGGCAGCCTCGTCTTAGGGGCTTTAGCCCCTGAAGCGGCGTTACTTCAGGGCCTAAAGGCCGCGTTGACGAAGGCGCTCGTAACGGCGGGGCTGAAGCCCCGCCCTTCCACAAACTATTGGGGACGCAAGGCTCAGAAAAATGAGCTTTGCTAAAAAAAACGAAGCTGGGAAGTTGCTGAAAACAAGGGTCGAAAATTTCGACTTTTCAAAAACGAAGCTGAGAACATATTGAAAAGAAAGGGATCAGGCATTTTGTCTACAAGGCGTGAGATTTCAACGGCCAGACACACACGTGTAGCACAACTAGACTAGTCATGCGGGCAAGGTAAACAGGAAATTTGCTCCCTGCCCCGGCTGCGACTCCACCCAGATTCTTCCGCCATGCCGCTCCACGATTTTCTTGGTGATGGACAGGCCGATGCCGCTGCCGGGGTATTCCTTGCGCGTGTGCAGCCGCTGGAACACTTCGAAGATACGCTGGTTGAATTGCGGATCGATGCCGATGCCGTTGTCCTTAACCGAGAAGACCCATTCCGAGTCTTTCTTGGTAGCGCCGATGTGAACGCGTGGCGCTTGCGAATTATGGAATTTGAGTCCATTACCGACCAGATTTTGAAAAACCTGCGTGAGCTGCGCGCCGTCGCAGTTGACCGTGGGCAGAGGGTCGTGAGTCACCTCGGCGCGGCTTTCAGCGATGGCGGTGTGAAGATTACTGAGGGCCAGTCCGACGATGATCGCGAAATCCGTGGGCGCGAACTCCTTGCCGCGGCTGCCCACGCGCGAGAAGGCCAGCAGGTCATTGATGAGGCCCTGCATGCGCGATGCGCCGTCCACCATGTAGTGAATAAACTCATCGGCGTTCGAATCGAGCTTGCCCTTGTAGCGCCTTTGCAGGAGTTGGGCAAAGCTGGCCACGGTGCGGAGCGGCTCCTGCAAATCGTGCGAGGCAATGTAGGCAAATTGCTCAAGGTCGGCGTTGGATCGCGCCAACTCCTGCACCTTCTCAGCCAGGCTCGCCGAGCTCTTACGCACGGTATCGTCGCGTTCCTGGATTTTCGCCAGCATTTCGTTGAAGGCGCGCATCAGAACGCCGATTTCATCCTTGCTGTCGGTAGTCGCGGCGCGTATTGAGAAGTCCTGGTCGCGTGAAACGGCCCGAGCGGTGTCGAATAAAGCCCTCATGGGCCGCGCAACGAATCGCCCGACGACACGGGAAACCAGGAAAGCGGTGAGAAGCGAGGCCAGCAAAACCAGAGCGCCGATTTCAAGGTATCGGGCTTGATGTTCCCGGAGCTCATTGAGATCAGATTGAAAATAAACGAAGGCCGTCGATTTCCCTTGAAAGGCGATGGCGCGGATCAATACCAACTGGTCATTCACGAACCAATACGTCTCGGTCTTGCCCTTCGGAAGAGTGGGCATGCGGGGAGCGCTACCCCCACCGTCGCGCCAGTATCCTGCAAAGGGCTCGCCCTGCGGAGTGTAAATCCAGGCACCGACAATGTGCTCGTCTGCCCGGAGAGCGGAGATCGTATCCCCAGCCCCCTTGGGATCGTCAAAGAGCACGGCGGAGATGCAATTCGCACCCACAACGCGCGCCCGCATGGTGAGGTAACGAACCATGCTCTGACGGTAGACCACACGGGCGTAACCCAGGAATGCGCCGGTGGCCAGAAGCAGCGCGGCGCCACTCACCAGCATGTTCATCCACATCAGCTTCCGGGTGATCGAAAGGTCGCGGATTCTGGTCATGTTCCGTCACTCTCCCTGAACCGGGCCCTGCATGACTCTGGCGGCAACTTTGAGCAATTCCGAGCTGAGATTCAGGCCCGCCTGCCGCGCAGCAGCCAGATTGATTTCAAATCGCACGCGTTCGTCCGTCATTACGAACTCCACCATTCCTCCGTCTTCGACAAACATCGGCACATCACTGACCGTCAACACACTCGAGTTCTCGAGCGCCGCCAGAATGCCCTTCATTTGCCCGCCTTTCCCGGGTGTAATGAAGATGACGCGGCAGCCGCCGGCTTCCCCCGGCTTGGAAATGCGCCGGGCCACAACATTCTTACCGTCGATCTTTTCGCCGGAAATGGTGGCGTCCAGCGCCGCGCCGAAGGGGTCGTGGCCCAGCACGCAGATGGCAAATTGATTTTCATGCGAAGCGGCGGAATTTTGCGGCCATTCGACGAAGCGGCCGAAATTGTACAGATAGGCTGCCTTGACCTCGTATTCCGTGTGTGCGGGGGCGTTAGCGCGCGTGAGGGAGGTGGGCAGGCAGGCCCCAACAACCGCGACCGCCAGTGATATCCGGGAGAGTTTTTCGACCCGTCGAATCATACGCCGCGCTTTCACCTTCCGGGAGCCGTGAAGAAGCCCGAAATCTCAGGACTTCGAGCCTTTCACTCCGAACCTCATCCAGTCACTAACGCGTGGACGCAGCGATTGACGCCGACGGATACGCCTCCGACCTTTGCAAACTCGTGGTTTTCCGGCCGGAAAAGTTGCCCTCCAGCGAGCACTTTAGATTTGCAACCAGCAACTCTGCCTCGGCCCTTGTTCCCGCAAGGAAGGCGGTGTGGGCCAAACCACCGGATTTAAGTCCGGTTTGCTCGAGCGAGCGAGAACTGAGGCCTCTCTCCGCAGGCTGGGAGAGGCAACGGATGATTTGTCCGTGCGTCGTCATGTTCTAGTTCCTGGCATGTAGGAATTCATTGCTACATCCCTCCCGCCGGAGTGCCATCGCGGGTCGAATGGGCGGGGCAAGCAGTCATCATGCATCCAGGCATTGGGGACCCGGGTGGACCTGCGCCTCGGCACGCTTCATCAGAACCGCGATGGCGGTGGGCTTGCCGGGGTCGTAAACCGAAACCCCCCAGTTAACCGTCAAGGGATATGACCGGGGCTGCTGGGTGACGATTTGTTTCAGCGCCTCATCCAGCGCGGCCTTCAAATTCTGCCGCGGAGTGCCGGTGTAACTGATTCCCATCAAGACGAATTCGTCTTCGCCGACGCGCGCCAGGAGATCGGATTCGCCCGCGATTTTGCGCATTGCCTGGGCGACGGCCAGCAGAGCTGCGTCCCCTTCCTCCCGCCCGTGCGTCTGGTTGATGTTTTTCAAGCCGTCCACATCGGTATAGAACAGTGTCAGCGTGCATTTGGCAGTATCGGCAAGGCGCAGGAGTTGTTCACCCAGCACCAGAAAGCCGTGGCGGTTGTAAAGCCCCGTGAGGTCGTCCTTCCAGGTTGGACCCACGGTTTCCGCCTGCATGCGGTGGCGCACTACGGCGTGCTGCATGGCGCGAACCAGCGAAGCCGCCTCAAATTGCCCTTTCACCAGATAATCCTGGGCGCCGTCGCGCACCGCCTTCAGGGCCAGCTCACGGTCATCTAATCCGGTTAAGACGATTACCGGAACACTCGGTGCGCAATCGTGAGCGGTGGCAAAGGTGGCGAGACCGCGGCTTTCCGGAAGGTGAAGGTCCAGCAGCAACAGGTCCACGTGCCCCGCATTCAGCCGGTGAAGCCCCTTCGCCAGCCCGTCAACCCATTCGAGCTCGAAGCCGGCTTCGGGCACGTCTGCCAACGCTTCGCGGAGCACTAGTGCGTCTGCCGGATTGTCCTCAATGAGGAGAGTTCGGATCGAGCTGATAGCCATGAGCTTTCCCTCCTGGAAGTGTCACGACCGAGAGCCAGAAATGCTCGATCGACTGCACGACATTGATGAACTGCTCGAAATCCAGGGGCTTCGTGACATAACAGTTGGCGTGCTGCTCATAGGTTTGGCAGATATCCTGCTCCGCTTTGGAGGTGGTGAGGATCACCACGGGAATATGCTTCAGTTTCGGATCGTTCTTCAGCTCCGTCAGAACCTCACGCCCGTTCTTCTTCGGGAGATTGATGTCCAGCACAATGAGGTCGAATGGCACTGCCTTTTTATCGGGGGTCTTGCCGAACAGAAGGTTCAGCGCCTCCACCCCGTCGCTCGCGACGGTGAGTTGATTTTTCACCTTGGCGTCGCTCAAGGCCTCAATCGTCAAGCGCACGTCACCCGGATTGTCTTCCACTAGAAGGATGTTAATCGGAACTCCACACTTTTCGTCCATTGCCGCTCCCTTCGGCTCATTTCGCTGCCTCATCGCCGTTGGCGCGGCACGGGGGCCCAAGCTCGAAATGAACTCCACGGAATCCTATTCCAAGCAAACTTAATATCGGCATTCCGGTAAATCTCCTTTAACCAGAAGCCGAAATTCGGGCTGAAACCACAAATGAAACGGCTCTAATGCGTCACCGGGCGCCTAACGGTGCCTGCCCGCCGTTGCGACGCAAATTGGAGCCCTACCCCTTACCTTCATTTCTTTATCCTTGGGCGCACATTGTGCGAGAATGTAAGGTCGAGGGCGAGCAGGTTAATGGCAAGCCACAATCATGTTCCTATGAGGATGGCAGACCCGGTGGTTAAACACAACGATATTAGGGTGAAATCTTTTGGTGGTCCTTCAATCGAGGTGGCCGTGGACAGATCAGGTGAGAAGGAGGACAAATGCTAACCGCAGTCCTTCGTGAAGTTCATCGCCTGGTGCTGGAGGAGCGCCCAACCCCTGCACCTGGACCCAATGAGGCCCTGGTGCGGGTTAAATCCTGCGGGGTTTGCGCCACGGATTACAAAGCTGTCCGAGGAGTGCGGCAGAACGTCACTTTTCCTTTCGTCCCGGGTCACGAACCCGCGGGCATTGTGGCCGGAGTAGGCGCGCACGTTCGCGGCGTCAAGGAAGGCGACGAGGTCATCATCTGTCCCAGCGGCCATTGCGGATATTGCCGCCATTGCCGAATGGGCATGACGCACTACTGCGAGCACTGGTACACAACAGGAGGCGATGGTCCCGACGACGTCCGCCCCGGCAGCTTTGCCGAGTACGTAGTGACCGGCGCCAATACGCTTTACCCCAAGCCCCCCGAAGTCAGTTTTGACGCCGCTTGCCAGACCGAACCTTTGAGCGGCGCCTGGAAGGGCGTCATTCACTTGTCGGAAATGAAAGTCGGCGACGACGTGGTCATCATCGGCACGGGCGGAATCGGCATGTACTGCCTGATGGTGGCCAAGGCTGCGGGCGCCGGCCGGTTGATCGCCATTGACGTAAGCGATTTTGCTCTTGAAATCGCGCGCAGCCTGGGAGCCACTCACACCCTGAATCCCAAGAAAGGTGATGTAAAGTCGGCGGTGTATGAAATTCTTCCCCAGGGGCCCGACCTTGTGGTGGAAGCTGCCGGACCCATTGAAGCCGTAAACCTGATGGTCAGCCTGCTGCGGCGCGGATCGCGCTGGAATCTGTTCGGCATTACCACCCATGAAAAATTTGAGCTGGATGGTGGCTTGATGCATTTTCTCGAGGCGCGCATGGATTCCAGCTTCTCCACCAATCCCCTGGCCATGGAAAACGCCATCCGGCTGATGGAGCGCGGCGTGGTGAACCCCGATAAAGTGATCTCGCATCGCTTTCCCCTGGAATCGATTGGCAAGGCCATGGAAGTGATGGGAAGCCCGCGCCGGAACAAAATTGTCATCAACCCTTGAGGCGCGTGTTCGTAGACCCACCTTATGCCGCGTCGATTTGAGATTGGCCTTTACAAGCCAAGGCATCCGACCGCGCATAAGCTTCCAACCAAATGAACTCCGGCAATCCTCATAACCCGCTGCTGTCCGAACTCCCGGAAGCCAGCCCCGAGGCATGCTGATGGCCGCCTCGTCTCCCCTGGCGCTGGTCACCGGCGCGTCGCGCGGAATCGGGCGCGGAATTTCCGTGGCTCTGGCGGGCGCAGGCTTCAGCGCGGCCATCAATTACGTCTCCAAGCACAAAGCCGCTGAGGAATGCCGGAAGCTGTGTCAGCAGGCGTCGCCCGCAGGTTCACACGCTTCGTTTGAACTCTTCCCGGCCGACATTTCGGAGGCGCACGACCACGAGAAGCTGCTGAATGCCGTCTGGGAGCGCTGCGGCTGGATCGATCTGCTGGTGAACAACGCGGGCGTGGCGCCGGTCGAGCGGCGAGACTTGCTCGAAGCGACGGAGGAAAGCTTCGACCGCCTAATTCGCACCAATCTGCGCGGACCTTATTTCCTGACGCAGGCGGTGGCGAATCGCTGGCTTGCCGGGCTTGCGCAACAAGGCTCGCGCATGCGGCCAAAGATCATCAATATCTCGTCGATTTCGGCCTACGCTCCGAGCACCAATCGCGGCGACTACTGCATCAGCAAGGCGGGACTCTCCATGGTGACGCAGCTTTTCGCCTCGCGCCTGGCAGCCGAAGGTATCGGCGTCTACGAAATTCGCCCCGGAGTGACGGCCACGGACATGACCGGGCCGGTGAAGGAGAAGTACGACCACATGATCGCCGAAGGGCTTACCCCCATCGCGCGCTGGGGCACGCCCGAGGACGTCGGCCGCGCCGTGGTGGCCATTGCGCAGGATGCGTTTCCGTTTTCGACCGGAGAGGTCTTCAACGTGGACGGCGGGTTTCATATTCGGCGGCTCTAACGAAATCGGCGTAGGGGCGGCCCTCGTGGCCGCCCTAGGGCAACCGCAAGGGTTGCCCCTACTTACCAAAAGACGATGATCAAGATCGAGTCAAACGTCACGCCGCAGAAACTGCTCCCCAAGATTGAGCGCCTCTTCGAATTATCGGCGGGAAAGATTCACGCCATCGCCGCCGCCTTTGAGAACGCCAAGGGCTCGCCGGTGATCACCGTTCAGGGCCGCTACGTGGGCCGCGACTGGACCGAGTGGACGGAGGGATTCCACTACGGCTCGGCGCTGCTGCAATTTGACGCCACGGGTGATGAGTGGTTTCTCGATTGGGGCCGAGGCAAAACGGTCGAGCGCATGGCCGAGCACGTCACCCACACCGGCGTACACGATCACGGTTTCAACAACGTCAGCACGTATGGGAATCTGTTGCGGCTTGCGACCGAAGGCAAGGTCGATGCGAGCGAATACGAGCGGCACTTCTACGCCCTGGCGCTGAAAGCCAGCGGCGCCGTGCAGGCCGCGCGCTGGTCTCACACCTCGGACGGCCGAGGCTTCATTCATTCCTTCAACGGCACGCACTCGCTTTTTGCGGACACCATTCGCTCGCTGCGCTCGCTGGCCATCGCCCACCGCCTGGGGCACTCGCTGCGGGGCGAAAACGACCGGCGCATCTCGCTGCTCGAACGCCTGGTGCAGCACGCGGCCGTGACGGCGGATTTCACGGTCTATTATGGCGAAGGCCGCGACGCCTTCGACGTTCGAGGACGTGTGGCGCACGAATCGATTTTCAATCCCGCCGATGGCGCTTACCGCTGCCCATCGACTCAGCAGGGGTATTCACCCTTCACCACCTGGACGCGCGGTCTGGCCTGGATCATGTGCGGGTACGCAGAGCAATTGGAATTCCTCAAAACCGTTGCCGACGAGGAACTCGAGCCGGTGGGAGGGCGCGCGAGGTTGGAATCCATGATGCGGCGAGCAGCCCAGGCCACTTGCGATTACTATCTCGAACAAGCCTCCGCAGACGGAATTCCCTACTGGGACACCGGCGCGCCCAATCTCGAAAAAATCAGCGACTGGCGAAAGAAGCCGGGCGACCCGTACAATTCCCATGAGCCGGTGGACAGTTCCGCCGCAGCGATTGCCGCGCAAGGCCTGTGGCGATTCGGAAATTACCTGAAGCGCCTGCCGTCTGAAACCGCACGCGGTGAGAATTACCGTCAGGCAGCGCTTACCATCGCGCGAACGCTTTTCGACTCGCCTTATCTTTCAACCGATCCCACCCACCAAGGCCTGATTCTGCATTCGATTTACCATCGCCCGCGCGGCTGGGACTTTACTCCGCCCGGCCGCAGCGTACCTTGCGGAGAATCCTCCATGTGGGGTGACTACCACGCGCGCGAACTCGCACTGCTGATCCAGCGCGACGCAACCAGGACGACCTGCCCCGCCTTTTTCAACGTCTAAAAGGTAATACATCCCGGAGAAACAGGTGTATACTTGTCTGGAAAAGGACTCGATATTAAAACAATCAGGTTCCCACCGCAGGGGTGGTTACCTCGCTGCTTTCGTTTCCTCGTGACCTGAGCAGGAGGTCCGATGAGATTCGATAAATTTCCCACCTGGATCGAGTGGCGGGCTGCCCGAGGGCCGGACCCGCCGCCTGTGATTGGAACGGCGCCCAAACCTCCCCTGATCCGCATCGACGAACTGGTTCAGAAGTACCACCAGGTTTTCGAAATGTCGCGCCTGAATATCCTGATGGAGCTGAAGAACACCATCATCACCTGGACCGTCCACAAGATTCAAACAGACCCGACCGGGACCAATCGCCTGGAGGCCATGCGAGCGCTCCAGGAAGTGGTGCTGCGCAAACTTATCGAGCTGGATAACTGGGGGAAACACCGCTATCTGAACGTGGTTTGTATCGGCTATGAAGCAAAAACCGGAGCTTACAACGAGGACCGCAAGCCTGCGAATGCCAAGCAGAGACAGTGGGATGAAACCATCGAAATCGACCAGCGCTGCTCAACGTTGAAAGCGGCGATTGCGGCTGCTTTCAACAAATACCAGGAATACAAGCGCACCAAGAATATAAACGAAACAGAAGACGATAAGATCCTGAAAATCTTCATGGCGCCCGAATTCTTTTTCCGCGGACCCTATGGAGCGTACGCGGACATCGGACGAATCAACAAGGTTTTCTCCGAGATGCGCAATGATACGGAAAAGGCCCAATACGACGACTGGTTGTTTGTTCACGGAACGGTGATCGTCTCTTCCGACAAAATGAAGACGGTGAACAATGTGACTGTGAAGGAGGGGGTGCTGCTGGAGAACTATGCCCTCGTACAGAAGGGAGGGCCCAAAACCCGCGACCACCAGGACCTTATCTTTGCCAAGGAATTCCCCTCGCACGTCGACTTCAAGCACCCGTTGGTAAATGATGATGATTGGTATGACCCCGCCTTGACGAATGCCCGGGTTGCCGGAACGAACGAGACGCACTTTACGCCGCAGGGCGGCCGCGTTGACCCGGATAACCTCCGGTCAAATATCGACCCCGTGCCGAGTCTCGACGGCCGGACCGTCCGCGTGTCAGAATTGGTGGGAGGGGCGATCTTCACCATGGACGGCATTACGTTCGGGCTGGAAGTTTGCCGTGACCACCTCATTCGCCGGCTGGCGCATAGCTCTGATGCGGGTAAAGTGCAGATCCAATTGGTACCCTCGTGCGGAGCGTCCCTTGAAGGCGGGAGTGTGGCTTGCGTAAGAGGCGGCGTCGTCTTCAATGTTGATGGGGGGCCTTCAAGCGATTTGGTCGTAAGAAGGCTTTCTGACGGCGCCCTGTTCCGACAAGGCCCCTTCACAAACGTATATTCCGGCGGCGATAAGATTACCCTCTTCGATGTGTATCCAATCCCCTGGCCGGCATCCGTCTCAAACGCCGTGGCATTGCAACTAAACCTGAGCCAAGGCCTGCTGAGCGGCACGGTAGCCTAAGTGGGCGCATCCCGCCCTATGGGGCGGGTCGCGAACCGCCCCTACGATCACGCGGGGCCCGCCTGTCGTACCATTGTTAATGTTGAGTTGGAATTAAAGGAAAGATGCGTCCAAAGGATTAGATGATGTCTAAGGTTGACGAATTCAAGGCAGAAACCGAAAGGCTTCCCGGCGAGGAAGCCGCAGAACTTTTTCACTGGCTGTCCGAAAGGTCATGGCAAGTCTGGGACAGGCAGATAAAGGCAGCCTCAAAGGCCGTCAGTCTCGCCTTCCTGGGACCAAAGGCACCCTCAAGGAATTGTGAATGCACAACACCCATCCGCAGGCGCTACTTCTCCGGGCTCAGGCTGGCAGTTTCTTTTGGTCCCACCACTTCCACCATCAGGGGTGCGGAGGGATGAAACATGGTGGAGTTCGATTCCGCCGCGCCCACCACAAACATGGGCTGGGTAATGGGCTTGGCCCAGTCTTCGGCGTGCAAGGTGAAGGTGCGGCTGGATTGCGATTCAGTCACCAAAACGCCGTTCAGGCCGACGTTCACCACGCGCACACCGGGGGGCAGATTTCGAACCGTGCAAGGCACGCGGCCCACGAAACCGTTGCGGCGGTCCACATGAAGTGTCACTTTGATATCCTGTCCGGGTTCAAGCTCCACGCGGCTGGGGTCCGTGGTGACCACCACATCCGGCGGGGGGACGACGGCAGCGAGCTCGAGCGGAGCATCGGATTCGACCATTCTGATACGTTCCTGGCCATTGATCGTGGCGCGCCCTTCGATCTTGAATGCCGCAGGAAGCGATTTGGCTGAATCACTGGAGTCCGCCGTCAGCAGGACGATGGTCGAGTCCTGTCCAGCGGGAATGGTGGCGGGGCTGGCAGTGATTCCCTTGGGCAGGCCTTCAACACTGATCTCGATTGGCCCGTTATATCCCTCCACGCGGTTGGCTTCCACGGTGACGAGCGCCGAACCTCCTGCCGGGATATTGGGATTCTCGTCGTCAGCGCGAAGTTCGAAGTCAGGATTTGCCTTGTGAATGGTCAAACGGTAGGCGAAGTCTGGCCCTTGCACGCCGCGAACGTCTTTGAGGTGGAGAATGTAATCGGCGTCGCTGGGGGCGACAAAATCCAGTCGCGAATCGGCCCCGTAGCCCGGCCCGCCATCGTCATTTCGCCAGTAGAGGTGAAAAACCGGCAAGCCATTGGGTGGAAACTCCGCGTCGGGCGGGAGAATCTCCACGCGATACACCGGCGTGTTCACGGCGTGCGCGTCCGGAGTTGTCCCCAACATCGCCCAGCGCAGTCCATCGGCGCTGCGGAGGCGGACGTCCTCATCGGGCTGGTCAGCGATGTAAACGAGCTTGTCGAGCTCATCGCCCACCATGACGTCGTCTCCCTCGTGGAAGCCCGAGGTGGAGGTCAGGCGGATGCCTGAGCCCCTGGAATCGCGGTCCGAAAGCGTAGTGACGGTCTCGTTCAGGCAGCGAAGAACGGCGCGGGGAATGGAATGGCCCTGGGCATCGAGCACTTCGATCTCCGAATCGAGCGGCGACCCCAGCCGTGCCGCAGCCACTTCAATGCTCAGGCTTTCGCCCTTGGTGGCGTGGAAGCGGAAGAAATCTTCATCCGGCGCGTTGCCATTCTCTCCCGAGATGTGTCCGTTGATGGTGACGGGCAGCGATACTTGCTGCGCCTGGGCGGGAGAGTTGTTCGGTTCCTGCTCCGTGATTTCTGGATCGCTGCCCACGGCGAGGTTGACGGAATTCAGCGACCAGCCCTCCGCAGTTTTTACTTTGAGCGGCATCGTGGTCCAGCCGTCCGCGGATTTGGGCGGATCGACTTTCACCTCATGCTGATCGCCCAAATTAATTCCGGCAAGGGTGACGCTGGTGGGCTCGCCGGCCCGCACTCCCAGGGGAAAAACATGAGTGATATAGGGCAGGGGGCCGGCATCGATGCGGTAATAGTGGCTCATGCCACCAGCCTTTTCACGGTCGGTAACGGAAAGGGTGTATCTGCCCGCCTGGGGCAGCTTGTAGGTCAGCACGGCGTCAGCGCGGTTGTCAAACAGGCCGGATTCGGCGACCTGTTCACCGGTATCGTTCCGCAAAACCAGCAGGGATTCGAGTTGCGAGCCCAATTGCGACGCACGCACCTGGAAAACTACCTCTTCGCCTGCTTGGCCATTGAACGGGTAGCTGTCCACCTGCCCGGGAACGGAGATCGTTCCCACCAGCGTGGCGGGCAGCTTGATGAGATCGGCCGGCATGTCGGCGCCTTCTGCAGCGGCATGGACTTCGGGGAGGTAGCCCACGTCAAAGGGCATCATGTTGGAAGTGCCGAGCGGCGTACGAATGCGATACCAGTGAAGCCCCGGGGCGACATCGGCCGTCGCCGTGACTTGGATGGTGGCCGATTGCTTCTTGCCGCGAGGGACCGGAGCCACGGTGGTGAAGCTTTTTTGCACCGGCTCGGGTTCGTCGGTAATCTGGACGACCTTTGCGCTCATGCCCGGAGTGTCAAAAATGATCTCTTCGATGTCCGCAAGGTTGCGCCCCTCGAGCGTGCAGGTAATGGTGGTGCCGCGCTGCATGCCCACCGGCCAGGTTTTGGCGATTTGGGGAGGAATGATGCGATTATCGGCGCGCGTGGGGACCGGGAGCATCGCCCCAACCGCGAAGAGGATGAATGCGGAAAGAATTTGTCGGCGCATAGATAACCTCGCTCGATCTGCCATCCCTGAATTCCCTGCCCCCATCGTACCAGGTAATTTCACCATTTGCGACTATACAGAACGACATAAATTGTAGCGGCGCTCTACGAGCGCCGACCGGCGGTCATAGACCGCCGCTATAGCCGATTGCGGTCAGCCCGCCCTAGCGGCTTGCCGTTTGTTCCGGCGCTTTCTCCGCGGGTCCGTGAGGTTCGAACGCCACCCAGGGTCCCAGGACCTGCTTGAAGGACTTCACATCATAAAGGCTCACCGTGCCATTAAAACGTCCGGCGGCCAGGCGCATACCGTCCGGGCTGAGGCTCAGAGCCTCCACCCAATCCGGTTGATGCGCGATGACGCCCAGCGGGTTAAGCGTGGCAGCGTCGCGAAAGCGGATGGAGCCGTCAGAAGAGCTGGTGATGAGCATTTTACCATCCGGCGACCACGCAAGCGCCAGGATCGAATCCTCGTCGGCGATCAGGGAGCGCAGCAAATGGCCCTCCGTGTCTCCCACTTGCCAGACGTAAATCGTCTTGTCGTATCCGGCGGCGGCAATCTGCTTTCCCGAAGGGGAATAGGCGATGCTGGTAAGGCCGTCGGAGGCGTCACCAAGCGTATAGAGCCGCTGCCCGGTCGAGATGTCCCAGATTTTCACGCTGCGGTCCTGAGACCCCGAAGCCAGGTGCTTGCCGTCCGGGCTGAAGGCCACGGCAAAGACCGCGTCAATGTGGTCCTGAAGGTTCTTCACTTCCTTGCCGGTGGCCACGTCCCACAGCTTCACCATTTTGTCGTAACTGCCGGAGGCGAGAAGCTTCCCGTCGTTGCTCCAGGCGACAGAGTAGATGCAATCCTTGTGGCCCACCAGAGTCTTGAGCAGTTGATGCGACTGCACATCCCAAATCTTGATTTCGCCGCCGCGTTGGGGAGGTCCGCCGGCCGCCGCCAGCATTTTGCCATCGGGACTGAAGGCAAGTGAACGCACGTAATCGGCGTGGCCGGAAAGCGTGGCCAGAAGCTTGCCGCTGGCGGGATCAATCAGCCGCACTTCCTGATAGCCGCCCACGGCGAGCAGCTTGCCGTCCGGAGAGAATTTTATCGAGGCCACGGGTGAGACCACAGCG
>JASHSC010000272.1 GCA_030036915.1 Terriglobia bacterium | reverse complement strand
TTCAAGCTTCGTGGCAACATTAGCCATGCATTTCGCGTCCCTTCGATGACCGATCTCTACTATCACGACCCCACGAGCATCGGAAACCCCAACCTGAAGCCCGAGCGCGCCTGGGACTTCGAATCCGGATTTGAATGGAACGCGGCGCGCCACCTGAAAGGCGATTTCACTGTGTTTCAGTTGCGCGAGCAGGACGTGATCGACTATATGCGTGACTCTCCCACTGCGGTCTGGGAGGCCACCAATATCGATCGGCTGCATTTTGATGGGTTCGAAACCTCCTTTCGGGCGCCTCTGCCGCATTCGCAAGAGATCGATCTTGGTTATACAGCCATGCACGGCTACCACGAATCCTTGCCGCCCGGGACGGAATCGGAATATGCGTTCTGGTACCCGGCCCAATCCGCGGTGTTCTCCTGGAACTCCCACTTGCCCCACGGAATTCTTCTTCGCTCCCGGACGGGCGTTCTTGACCGCTACGAATACAAAACCTACGGCGTGTGGGATGTATATCTGGCGCGATCCACGGGCCGAATTCATCCTTTTGTCCAACTCACCAACCTGACAAATTCCTCTTACCAGGAAGTTCGGATGGTTGCCATGCCGGGCCGGGCCGTAGTCGCCGGAGTCGAGGTTGTTGTCTTTTCGGGCAAAAAGTGAAGTAGAGCGGGACGGCCTATTTCCCGAAACCGGAAACTGACCAGATTCCAATGTGGAGGACGGTAAGAACGGGTCGCGGCGTGAGGGGCTGGCAATTGAGCGCCGGGGCCAATGGGTGAACATCTGCCCGCTGAAAGCAACTATTTTGTGATGCTCGGAATCATGAAAGGTGGGTACCTAGTACGATGGTACTACTTCTTAGATTCTACCCAATGTTGACAACCTTTGTCCCTATGCTATACTCAAAATGTTTGAGTCTTAAAAGGCTCGAACGCCTGCCGGATGGGACTCGGGCTTTCATTACGATTTCGGGTTCGCAGTGGTTACCCTGCCGTCAGCCTTTCACCTTCTGATTAGCCTTTGAGGCGCCGTGGAAGTCACAACCTGCAAAAAAGAGATGGTTATCGAAATTCCTGTTGATGTGGTGCAACGCGAAGCCGCTTCGGTCGCGGGGCAATTCGCAAAGCGCGCGCGCATTCCCGGCTTTCGCCCGGGCCACGCGCCAGCCTCGATCGTTCGCAGGCACTTCCGCGACGACATCCGCAGCGAAGTTGCGCAGACCCTGATTCCGCGCTTCTTCGAGACGGCGGTGAAGGGCAACAAATGGGAGATTGTCGGCCAGCCGCGATTCGAGGACCTGAAATTTGAGGACGATCAGCCACTGACTTGCAAAGCGACCTTTGAGATTTACCCGGATTTTGAGCTCAAGTCCTACAAGGAACTGGAAGTGGAGGAGATGCCCCCCGAGGTTACTGATTCCGATGTGGACAAGGCGGTGGAGGAGCTGCGCGAGGGCGCGGCCACTTTCGAAGTGGTTACTGACCGGCCCGCCGCGGACGACGATCACGTAACCGTGAGCTATCGCGGCCATGACGTGGACTCACCTTCCAGCCTGCCTTCGGAAGCCAAGGAAGCCGTCATTCATGTTGGCGGGAAGCATACTGTCGAGGCATTTACAGAGAACTTGCGCGGCGCCAAGACCGGAGACGTGAAGGAATTTCCGGTCACCTACCCGGCCGATTTTCCGCAGAAAAGCCTGGCAGGCAAGACTTACAGTTACCAGGTGGAGGTTCAAAGCATCAAAAAAAAGGTGATACCTCCCGCCGACGACGAGCTGGCCAAATCGGTGAGCGAGTTCTCGACCCTGGATCAGTTGCGCGCCAAGCTGCGGCAAGACCTGACCGAAAACGCCCGCAGACAGGTGGAAAATGCCACAAAGCAGAAGCTGGCGGAGAAACTTGTGGAAGCGCACATGTTCCCCGTTCCCGATTTGCTTGTGGAAACCCAGATGGACCGGAAAATCGAGCGGACCCTGGGTCAACTGCTTGCGCAGGGCATCGACCCCCGCGAGGCGCAGGTGGATTGGAGGAAAATCCGCGAGGATTCGCGGCCCGATGCAGAGAAGGAAGTACGCGCGGCCCTGGTGCTGAACCGAGTGGCTGATGCCGAGAAGATTGAGCTGACGGAAGAGGAAGTGGACGACGTGATCCGGGAAATGGCGAAAGAGCGCCACATTACCGCGGCGGAATTGAAGACGCGCTTGACACGCGATGGAAAGCTGGGTACACTGAAATATACTCGCCGAAATCAGAAAGCGCTGGACTTCTTATACCGCAACGCGAAAATCAACCCGAAAAGTGCGTGAGTTGCCGGTGCGGGGGCAGTGAGCCCGCGATGGAAAGCATGAACAACCAGCCGAACATGACGCTGATTCCCATGGTGGTGGAGCAAACCAACCGCGGTGAGCGCGCGTACGACATCTATTCCCGCCTTCTGCGGGACAATATCATTTTCATCGGGACGCCGATTGACGATAACGTCGCCAATCTGGTGACCGCCCAATTGCTCTTCTTGGAAGCCGAGGACCCCGAAAAAGACGTTTCCCTCTACATTAACTCCCCGGGAGGCGTGGTGACGGCGGGGATGGCGATTTACGACACCATGCAATTTATTCGCCCGGACGTCGCCACCATCTGCATCGGGCAGGCCGCCAGCATCGCCGCGCTGTTGCTTGCGGCGGGCACGCCCAACAAGCGTTATGCTCTGCCCAATGCCCGCGTCCTGATTCACCAGCCCACCATTGGCGGGCTCTCCGGGCAGGCGACCGACATTGATATTCATGCCCGCGAAATTCTGCGCATTCGTGCCAGCCTCAACGAAATCATGGGAAAGCATACGAACCAGCCGATCGAAAAGATCGAGCGTGACGTGGAACGTGATTTCTGGATGAGCGCCCAGCAAGCCCATGAATACGGCATCATTGATGAGATCATTTACAAGCATAAGTAGACCACGGAGATGAACTTGAAACGCCCTGGTACCGAGGAATTGCTCCACTGCTCCTTTTGCCAGAAGCCTCAGGACGCCGTCGCAAAATTAATCTCTTCGCCCGGCGACCATTCACGAGCGTACATCTGCGACGAATGCGTGGCCGTGTGCAACAGCATTCTGGAGGAGGATCGCGGCGACGGGATGCCTACGGCGCAGGCCAAGCTGCCGCGACCTGCGGAGATTAAGACTTTTCTCGACCAATACGTGGTGGGGCAGGATAAAGCCAAGAAGAAGCTCGCGGTCGCCGTATACAACCACTACAAACGCCATATTCTGACGCGCATTCGCAGCGATGTGGAGCTGACCAAATCGAATATTCTGCTGATCGGCCCGACCGGAACGGGCAAAACCCTTCTGGCTCAGACCCTGGCGCGGGTGCTAGAGGTGCCCTTCGCCATCGCCGACGCCACCACGCTCACCGAGGCCGGATACGTCGGCGAGGACGTCGAGAACATCATTCTTAAGCTTCTGCAAAACGCCGCGGGCGACGTGCAGAAGGCCCAGCATGGAATCATCTACATCGACGAGATCGACAAAATCGCCAAGAAAGACGAAAACCCCTCTATCACCCGCGATGTCTCGGGCGAGGGCGTGCAGCAGGCGCTCCTGAAGATTCTGGAAGGAACAGTAGCCAACGTTCCACCCCAGGGAGGGCGCAAGCATCCCCACCAGGAATGCACGCCGGTGGACACCACCAACATCCTGTTCATATGCGGTGGGGCGTTTGTGGGCCTGGAAAAGGTCATCGAGCACAGGACGGGCAAGAAGACCATGGGATTTCATTCCGAGGCTTCCGTGGGCCCGTCCACGGCGAGTCGGCGCGATATTGCCATCCTCGAGCAGGTACAGCCGACCGACCTGATCCGCTACGGGTTGATTCCAGAATTTGTGGGCCGCCTGCCTGTCGTGAGCGTCCTCAGCGACTTGGACCAGCAAGCGCTCATCCAGATCCTGACCCAGCCAAGGAATGCCCTGATCCGGCAATATCAGCGGCTTTTTGAATTCGAAAACGTCAAGCTTCGATTCACCGAAGGAAGCTTGGGCACGATTGCCGCCCAAGCACTGGAAAGGAAAGTGGGGGCGCGCGGACTGCGCATGATCCTTGAAGATCTCATGCTCGATTTGATGTACCACCTGCCCAGCCAACGCAAGATCCGCGAGTTCGTCGTAACCGAGGAGATGGTGAAGAATCATGAAATCAACTTCAGCTCCGCTTTCTTGGAAAAGGCAGGTTAAGGGATCCCTTTATGTTTACCGGCCGAGAAAAGAACGAGACCCGCATGTTGCCGATGATGCCCATCCGCGACGTGGTGATCTTTCCACACATGATGACGCCTTTCGTAGTGGGGCGTGAGACCTCCATTCGGGCGCTGGATGAAGCCTTGGCGGGCGATAAAAAGATATTTCTCGCGACGCAGCACGATGCGGCCGTCGATGAGCCCAAGCCGAATGAGATTTACCAGGTGGGCACCATCGCCAACATCATCCAGAGCCTGAAGCTGCCCGATGGCAACATCAAGGTTCTAGTAGAAGGTGTGGAGCGCGGAAAGATTCTGAAGCTGTCGAATGACGAGGGCCACTTCCGCGTCAGCGTGCAGACCAAGCAGTTCCGTCCCGTCACCACACCCAGCCTTGAGCAGTTGGTTCAGCGCGCCACCTCGCTCTTCGAGCAATACGTCAAGCTTTCCCAGAGCCTGAACTACGAGACCATGATGTCCGCCGTGAAGGTGGATGAAATCGGAAAGTTCACGGACACCATCGCCGCCAATCTGAACGTGAGCATCGAGGAAAAGCAGGAGCTGCTGGAAATTTTCGACCCGGTCGACCGCCTCACGCGCCTTGCCGATATTCTGGAAATCGAAATCGAGAAGCTCAACGTTGATCGCACCATCCAGGGGCGTGTGAAGCGCCAGATGGAGCGCGCCCAGCGCGAGTACTACCTGAACGAGAAGATCAAGGCCATTCAGAAGGAGTTGGGCCGCAACGAAAAGAGCGAAATCGACGAGCTAAAGAAAAAGATCGAGTCCGCGGGAATGACCAAGGACGCGCTCGACCACGCCATGGCGGAGTTGAAGCGCCTCGAAATGATGCCCCCCATGTCCGCGGAATCCACCGTTTCGCGCAGTTACCTTGACTGGCTCCTGGCGGTGCCCTGGAAGAAGAAATCCAAGGAAATTCGCGACATCACACGTGCTCAGCAGGTGCTGGAAGAAGACCATTACGGGCTCGAGAAGATCAAGGAGCGCATCCTGGAATTTCTCGCGGTGCGCCAGCTTGTCAAGAATCCGCGCGGATCGATTCTCTGCTTTGTAGGTCCGCCGGGAGTGGGTAAAACTTCACTCGGCCGGTCCGTGGCGCGGGCGACTGGGCGGAAATTTGTCCGGCTCTCTCTGGGAGGCGTCCGCGATGAAGCGGAAATCCGTGGCCATCGCCGCACCTACATCGGCGCGCTGCCCGGCCAGATTATCCAGATGATGAAAAAGGCGGGCACGGTGAAT
>JASHSC010000271.1 GCA_030036915.1 Terriglobia bacterium | reverse complement strand
ATGACCGCACTCTTCAGGTGATCCTGCGCCACCAAACGGAGACCCTATTGGTGGCCTTGGCGACTCTCGTCCTGACCATAGTTCTCTATATTTACATTCCCAAGGGCTTCTTTCCCATTCAGGATACGGGCGTCATTCAGGGCATTTCTGAGGCCTCGGAGACGGTTTCTTTTCCGGAAATGTCCTCCTTGCAGCAGCAACTGGACAAGATCATTCTGAAAGACCCTGCCGTGGACAGCCTGTCGTCATTCATCGGGATCGATGGGACCAACACCACGCTGAACAGCGGACGAATCCTGATCAACCTGAAGCCAATCGATGAGCGCAATATCAGCGCCACGGATGTCATTCGCCGTTTGCAGCCGGAGCTGGCGCAAGTTCCGGGAATCACCTTGTTCATGCAGCCCGTGCAGGACATCACGGTGGAAGACCGCGTCAGCCGGACGGAGTTCCAATACACTCTCGAAGATCCCAATGCCGATGAACTCTACGCCTTTGCCCCGCGCATGGTGGATGAATTGAAGGAATCACCCATGTTGCGTGATGTGGCGAGCGACCAGGAGGTGGGCGGGCTTAGCACGCGGCTTATGTTTGACCGAAGCACGGCCTACCGCTTCGGCATTTCTCCTTCCACGATCGACCAAACCCTCTACGATGCCTACGGGCAGCGGGAAGTCTCAACCATTTATACCCAATTGAACCAATACCACGTGGTGCTGGAAGTGGATCCGGATTACCGCCGGAGCCCTCTCGACCTGCGCGATTTGTTCATTCGAACCAACATGGGGAGTTCAACGGGTTCCTCAGGATTAGTGTCTGGGGGGTCGGCGGCAACCCAGTTGTATGGTCCCACCAGTTCGTTGACCGCCGCCACCACCAGTCTTTCCAATTCTACAACCACGTCGGGACTCTCCAGCATCATTGCCTCGGATAATGCCTTTGGCGGAACGCAGATCTCCTCGACCACTCCTTATCCTAATGGCGGGCAGGTCCCGCTGGGCACCATCGCACACGCGGTTGAAACGAATGTTCCTCTCACCGTGAATCATCAGGGCCAGTTCCCGGTCGTTACGCTCTCATTCAACCTGGCGCCCGGCGCCTCGCTGGGAGACGCCATTGAGGCTGTAGACAAAGTGAAAGCCGAAAGTCACATGCCTCCCGCCGTTGAGGCAGCCTTTCAGGGAACTGCGGCCTCATTCCTGGCCTCGCTCTCCAATGAGCCACTGCTGATTCTTGCCGCGCTGGTCACCGTCTATATCGTTTTGGGAGTTTTGTACGAGAGCTACATCCACCCTATTACCATCCTTTCCACGCTGCCTTCGGCCGGTGTGGGAGCGCTGCTGTCACTGATGATCGTAAGAACGGATTTCAGCGTAATCGCCCTCATAGGTCTCGTGTTGCTTATTGGGATTGTGAAGAAAAACGGCATCATGATGATCGATTTCGCTCTGGAGGCGGAACGCAAGGAAGGAATGACGCCCGTCAACGCCATCTATCAAGCCTGCTTGCTGCGCTTCCGTCCCATTATGATGACCACCATGGCGGCATTGCTGGGTGGCGTCCCCCTGGCGCTGGGCACGGGCATGGGGTCAGAGCTCCGGCGCCCGCTAGGCATTACCATGGTCGGTGGACTCCTGCTGAGCCAGCTCCTCACGCTCTACACAACTCCGGTTATTTATCTCTGGTTTGACCGCCTGGCGCAGCGTTTTTCCAAAAAGCATGAAGTCAATATGGGTGGAGACCTGGCGCCGGCTGAGTAAATTAATTTTATACTTCGACCTCGTAAATTGTTGCGTCGATCCCCCCAGGCGGGATCAACGACGACGGTTGGTCCGAGTCCAGGTCTGATCTGATCGGACCATCGGACTCCCGAAACCGGAGAGACCGCCGCTACAACCAATGAATATTTCAGAGCCATTCATCCGCAGGCCGATCGCCACCACACTTCTGGCGATTGCCGTTTTCGTTGCGGGAGCCGTGGCGTTCCGCATGCTATCGGTCTCGCCGCTCCCCCAGGTGGATTTCCCCACCATTTCCGTTAGCGCCAGTCTGCCCGGGGCGAGTCCGGAGATTATGGCCTCCTCGGTGGCCACGCCGCTGGAGCGCCAGTTCGGGCGCATTGCGGCAGTCACCGAGATGACCTCCTCGAGTTCACTGGGATCGTCCAGCGTCACCTTGCAATTCAATTTGGAGCGCAACATTGACGCGGCGGCGCGCGACGTGCAGGCTGCCATCAACGCGGCGCGTGGTTATCTGCCCACCAACCTTCCCAGCAATCCCACCTACCGCAAGGTGAATCCGGCGGATTCCCCCATCCTGATCGTTGCTTTGACCTCCGACATCCTGACCAAGAGCCAGATTTACGATTACGCCTCCACGATTATGGCGCAGAAGCTCTCGCAGGTGAGCGGAGTGGGGCAGGTGTTTGTGGGCGGTGGCGCGCTGCCGGGCGTGCGCGTGGAGTTGAATCCCACCCTTCTCAATAAATATGGTATTGGGCTGGAACAAGTCCGCGGCGTGCTGAGCAATGCCAATTCCAATACGCCCAAAGGGTCTTTTTCGGATGGGCACCGCACCTGGCAGGTGGGAGCCAACGATCAACTTTTCAACGCGGTGGATTATCGACCGCTCATCGTGGCTTACCGCAACGGCGTGGCCGTTCACCTATCGGATATCGCTGAGGTGGTGCCAGGGCCGCAGACCATCATGTCCTCCGGTTACACGAACGGCAAGCCTTCCATCATGCTCGTGATCTTTCACCAGCCCGGCGCCAACATCATTGACACGGTTGACCGCGTGCATGACATGATGCCGCAACTCAAAGCGGACATTCCCCCCACCATTGACACAAAATACGCCATGGACCAGACAGAAACCATCCGTGCATCGGTGCGGGATGTGGAGGTGACGCTGTTCATCTCGGTGCTCCTGGTGATCCTGGTGGTTTTTGTCTTTCTGCGGAGTCCCCGAAGCACCTTTATCCCCAGCGTCGCCGTTCCGGTGTCGCTGGTTGGAACGTTCGGCGTGATGTATATGCTGGGTTATAGCATCGACAACCTATCCTTGATGGCCCTGTGCATTTCCACAGGATTTGTGGTGGATGATGCCATCGTGGTGATCGAGAACATTACCCGCTATCTGGAAAAGGGGATGAAGCCCTTTGAGGCGGCACTCCAAGGCGCGAGGGAAATCGGCTTTACCGTGCTCAGCATGAGCATTTCATTGGTGGCGGTCTTCATTCCTATCCTCCTGATGGGAGGGATTGTGGGCCGCTTGTTCCGCGAATTCGCCGTGACCCTCTCCGTGGCCATTCTGGTCTCCCTCATTGTCTCGCTGACGGCCACGCCCTCCATGTGCGCCCATTTGCTTCGCCAGCACGAGGAGCACGGGAAGCTCTACCAGATTTCCGAGAATGCTTTCAATTGGGTGGTGCGGTTTTATGGCCGAACCCTGTCCGTCATCCTGCGTTACCCTGCCACGACCCTGGCTGTTTTATTGGGTACCATCGCACTGAGTGTCTATCTCTACGCTTATGTTCCCAAGGGATTCTTTCCCCAGCAGGATAATGGGCGCTTGAGCGGGTCCATCATCGCCGATCAGGACACCTCCTACCAGGCGATGGACAAAATTTTGCAGCACATGGTCGACATCGTAAAGGATGACCCTGCGGTGGATGCGGCGAGCGGGTTCACGGGTGGAAGCGGGCCGGGAGGAGGGGCCATCAACCAGGCTCGATTGTTCGTTTCGTTGAAGCCCATCAACGAACGGAAGATTAGTACCGACCAGGTGATTGCCCGTTTGCGTCCGAAACTGGCCGTGGTGCCGGGTGCGACGCTCTACATGCAGTCTTCACAGGACATCCGCGTGGGCGGGCGATCCAG
>JASHSC010000270.1 GCA_030036915.1 Terriglobia bacterium | reverse complement strand
ACATGCGTTTCCGAAGGTCCCGGGTCGCGCGGAAAATTCTATCTCTATTGCCGCCAGAACGGTATTTGGCCCCAGGAAGTGACGGGACACAATCCCGACACCGAACCCAAATGGTTTGATCCCTACTGCCCGGTGCGAAACGTCACGCCGAAATATCCGCCCACGGTGCTGATCCATGGCACCGCGGACACGGATGTTCCCTACGAAGAATCCGACGCCATGGACAAAGCTCTTGCAAGATTCAATGTGCCGCATAAGTTTATTTCCGTTCCCGGAGGCGGCCACGTGCTGTTCGGAGTCGCGGCAAGAGATCGAGAGAAGATCTATGCAGAGGCGTTGGCTTTCGTGAAGGAGCACTTGGGCTGAGGGGCTGACCACGGGAATCGCAATCAGAACAATTCGGGATTGTTCAACCCTTTGTCGAGGGCGAAAAGCAGAAGTTCCAGGCGGTTGAAGACGCCGAGTTTGTCGAAAATATTGGCGATGTGATGTTTGACCGTATGTTTGCTGATGCCCAGCTTTTGAGCGATATCCTTGTTGGTGAATCCGGCGGAGACCAGCGCCACAACCTGGCGCTCGCGGTCGGTAAGGCTGAAGTCCTGGCTTAAGACGGGTTGAGTTTCGGCAAATTTCATTTCGAATGCAGCTTGCATAGCCTCTGGCACGCTTTCCTGCCCCAAGTTGGGACAAGCCTTTCCTGCGACAAACGCC
Organism: Terriglobia bacterium; assembly: GCA_030036915.1. GTDB lineage: Bacteria > Acidobacteriota > Terriglobia > UBA7540 > UBA7540 > Bog-366. The sequence continues at coordinate 4,740 of JASHSC010000270.1, read as the reverse complement.
AGGGAAAAACCGCGGACTAATCCCGCCCTGCGGCGGGATTAGTCCGCGCTAACTGGAGGACGAACTCTGGGCCTCTAGTCGGGTCCTCATCTCTATAAGGCGAAAAATCAGGGGAAAATTTGCTCGGAAAAGGAAATTTTCTTAGTGCAGATGTGCGTTACAGTCCTGAAGAAGGGCTTCGGCGCGCGCCGCTTTGGCATTGTCGACGCGCAGGCTGCCCATCGCTGCCATATTCTTCCACCCGTCGACAGCGCGCTGCGCGGCGGCTTGCGCTTCCGTCCAGTTGCCGAAGCTTGCTTCAACGCCGGCAAGCGTCTGGTAGGCTTCGGCGATGCCGCGGGCACGACGGTCCAGCTCGGAATCGGGCGCGGATTCCTGCTCGGCCCGCGCGATGGCTTTCCGCGCCACCTCCAGCGCTTCGGCTTGCCGGCCTTGCTGCGTGAGAATTTCAGCGGTAAATTCCTCGCTGGCCAAGGCCTGCGTCACCAGGCCTACATCCGAGGGGTTGCGCGCCAGCGCCTTCTCGGCGTTGGTGGTGGACTGGCGGATCATGGCCAGCGCCTCATCGGTTTTCCCCAACGCTACCAGCCGCCGGCTTTCGTATTCCTCGACGAGCGCCAGCGTTCGCAGTTTGGGAAATGATAGCGGGTCAGCCGCCACCAATTTCTGAAGAATTCCGTCCGCCTCTCGCAGGTTCGCAAGTGATTGGGGCCATTCGTCCCGGGGAGGGTCGAGAATGGAGCGGTAAAGCAGTGCGCTGGCGAGGTCGTGCTGTGCAAGCTGGTCGTTGGGATCAGCATTGGCCAGGTCGCGCGCCATGGCGAGAGCCTTCGTGTAATAGACTCGCGCGCCGGTGGTGTCCCCCAGGTTCGGATAGAGCGGATTCCCCAGAGCGCCGCCCAGGTTGCCATAGGTGACCATCAGGCTGCGGCGGGTGACTGCGTCGGAGGGGTTCTCTGCCAAGGCATTCTCCCGCAGCGTCACGGCGCGCCGGTAACGCTCCACGGCTTGTTTCTGGTTTCCCCGCGTATTCAAGACCCTTCCCTGCATGCTGTAGGCCGTGCCGAGTTCAATCTGAATATCGCGATTTCCGGGGAACTTATTGAGAGCGCGCTCCATGGCCTGCGTTTGCAATTGCGAGTAGTTTAGTGCAGCGCCGGAATCCACCGTGACCAGCGTATCCACGAGCACCGAGTAGACGTCTCCTTCTGCAATGAAGCACTGGGGGTCTTGCGGGCACAATTGATGCAGCCGTTGCGCCGCCGGCACAGCGCCTTGCATCATTCTTACGCCCTCCGGGATTTTTCCGATCCGCCAAAGCACCGTTCCCCAGTTGACCTTGAGGTTTACCTGCTGCATCACGTACTCCGCGCGGTCCGGGTTTTTCTCGAGAAGCGGCTCAATGAACGCTTCGGACTTCGCGTAATTTGTGAGCGCCCCCTGAGTATCGCCCAGGTTGGGTTGAAGCGGGAAACCAAGCACATTTGCGACCTTGAAATAAGAAGCGCTCAGCATGTAGCGCAATTCGTCGTCCTGGCCGGCGTCTTTGGAAAGGTCTTCGAGAAAGCGCAGCGTGGTCACCACGATTTGCCGACGCGCTTCCGTGGCGCCAGGGAGTTTCTCAATGGCCTTGTGGACGTCGAAGAGGGAACTGTCCGCCAGTTCGAGCATCTGGGAAAGGCGGCGTTGCGAGCGCTCCTGCTCGATGTGGGCGAGCTGGGATTGGGCTTCGGCGCGTTCGCGCTCGCGCTCGGCCACCTGCTCCTGAGCTTCGGCGCGTTCGCGTTCGCGCTCGGCGGCCTGCCGTTGAGTCTCCGCGAACTGGCGCGCACTTTCCGCCCGGCGCGCCTGCCTTTCCGCCAGGATCATGCCTCCCAGCAGGCTGAGCAAAACCATAGCGGCCGCTGCCAGTGCCAGACTGTTGCGCAGTACAAATTTTCGCGCACGATAGATCACCGAATCTTGCCGCGCCAGCACGGGCCGGCCTTCCAGGTAGAGAGCGACGTCATCGGCCAGCCGGTTCACGGAACCGTAACGCCGCTCCGGGTCCTTACGCATCGCCATCAGCACGATGTTATCAAGATCTCCATCCAGACGTTGTGGCGCATGCCCGGCGGGGGCTACGGAGCTGGGGCGCGGTGTTTCGGCATGACAAACCACCCGCTCGATCTCCGCGGGCGTACGCGCGTTGAAAGTCTGCGCGCGCGTTCCGGTGAGCAGCTCGAAGAGAATCGCTCCGAGCGCGTAAACGTCCGCTGCCGTGGTGATCGGCTGGCCAAAAATCTGCTCGGGGCTGGCATATTCGGGCGTAAGCGGGCCGCCTGCGAAGATCGTGGAGGTCAGGCCGGGGTCTGTGGCGGGGTCAAGCAGCTTGGCCACGCCGAAATCCAAGAGCTTAGGAATTCCCTGCGCATCGACAAAAATATTTCCTGGCTTCAAATCGCGGTGAACCACTAGTGACCGGTGGGCGTAGGAGACAGCCTCGCAAACGCGCAGGAACAGGCGCAGGCGCTCTTCCACCGAAAGGCTCTGCTCGCGGCAGTAAACGTTGATCGGCCGCCCTTGCACATACTCCAATACAAAGTACGGACGGCCATCCGGCGTGGTGCCGCCGTCGATGAGCCGCGCGATGTAGGGATGCTCGAGCCCGGCGAGAATCTGCCGCTCGTGGCGGAAGCGCGCCAGTACGTCCCGGCTATCCATGCCGCGCTTCACCACTTTGATGGCCACCTGCTTGCGATATTGCTGGTCGTCCCGCTCGCCAAGGTAAACTGCGCCCATGCCGCCGCGCCCGATTTCGCTCACCAGGCGGTAAGGCCCCATCCGCGTCCCTGCCAGTGACGCGTCATCATTGAAGCCCGTGCCAAGACCCCCGGGTCGTTCATCCTCCTTGAGCAGCGCGCCAACTTCCGATTCAACGGCCGCGGCGATTGCGGAGCCGCCGGCAGCGTCCGCGCGCAGCAGGGACTCAACTTCAAAGCGCAGCCGCCCGTCGCCGTCGCACTCGCGCGCCAAGTAAGCTGCGCGCTTGAAATCGGGAAGGTCGGCGGCCTTGAAGAAAACTTCCTGGATTCTGTCCCAGTCCGTGCCGGCCACTTTGCTCCTACTCTTAATGTAGCGCCAACCTTCAGCGTGGCATGCCGCCTTCAAGGGCGGCGCTACACTCGAGACGGCAGTCAGACACAGCCGCTACAATATCAGGCGAAAAACGAGGGGAAATTTTGCAGGCTCGATCACGATTTCTCAGTCTTCTGCTCGAGCGCACGCTGCAACCACGCCTGGCCCACTCGCAGGTGTCGGCGCACTTCATTGACGGAAAGCTGCAAGGCCTCAGCGGATTCGTCGGCGGTCATGCCTCCGAAAAATCGCATTTCGATCAGGCGAGCCTTCAGGGCATCGGTGCGAGCCAATTCCGCGAGCGCTTCGTCAACGGCAATGATTTTTGATGGCGAGGGGGCAGCCACGCCGTCCACTGCTTGCAGGGAGAGCTTGGCCGCGCCACCGCCGCGCTTTTCCGCATCGCGAGTGCGCGCGTGGTCAATCAGAATCTGGCGCATCACCTGCGCTGCCACTCCCATGAAATGCGCGCGATTGCGATAATCCGGCTGGTCCTGCTTCACCAGCCGCGCGTAGGCCTCATTCACCAGAGCTGTCGGTTGCAGAGTGTGCCCCGGTCTTTCATTCTGCATGTAACTCCGGGCCAGGCGCCGCAATTCGGGGTAGAGCAAAGGGACCAAACGGTCAAGCGCGGATTTGTCTCCAAGGGCGAACTCATGCAACAGAGCCGTAATCGGCTGCTCCTGAACCTGAGATGGTTGTGGCATGCTCTCCGGGACTTTCATCATGAGTTTTCCGGTAAATGCAAAGGTACTCCTTTGACCCATTCAAAGCAATAGACTTGAGGTGTCGTGGTGAGCCTATATGGCACTTCGTGGCGGGCGGCTACCTTTTCTTCTTTGGCATCATGGACTTAAGAATTTTCTGTGCGGTCTCGGCTACGAGATCGCCCATCCGTGTGGTGGAGGAGGGTCGGGCTTTGCCGGGGAGTTCGGCGGTGCGGACTCCGCGCTTCAGGATTCTCTCAATCGCTTGCTCGATGGCGGACGCGGCGTCTTCCATGTGCAGCGAGTAGCGCAGCATCAGCGCAGCGGAGGCGATGGCGGCGAGCGGGTTGGCGCGGTTGCGGCCGGCAATGTCCGGGGCCGAGCCGTGAATCGGCTCGTAGAGCGCCGAGTGCTCACCGAGACTGGCAGAGGGCAACAGGCCGATCGACCCCGTCAGCATGGCCGCTTCGTCGCTCAGGATGTCTCCAAACATATTGGTGGTCAGCACCACGTCAAAACCGGTCGGCCTATCGATCAACTGCATCGCGCAGTTGTCCACATAAAGATGATTCAGCTCGATGTCGGGATACGAACGGCCCAGTCGGGTCACGACTTCGCGCCAGAGCCGCGAGGATTCCAGCACGTTGGCCTTGTCAACCGACGTGACCTTATTGCGGCGCAGCCGGGCAAGCTGGAAGGCGCGGTGCGCCACGCGCTCCACCTCATGCTCGCGGTAGATTTCCGTGTTCACGCCCAGGCGCTCGCCGTTCTTGGCGAAGATTCCGCGCGGATTGCCGAAGTAAATTCCACCCATCAGCTCGCGCACAATCAAGATGTCGGTGCCGCGCACGCGATCGGGCTTTAGAGCCGACATGTTCACGAGCGAGTCGATCACTTTCGCGGGTCGCAGGTTGAC
>JASHSC010000269.1 GCA_030036915.1 Terriglobia bacterium | reverse complement strand
CATTCCGCCTTTGCCCTTTTCACCCGTGGGATTTTCGGCCGTGATCTCGCGCGTCTGCGCGTGCGAGAGCTGCGCCAGATTTCCGAGATCCAATCCCAGGCCGTTAAAAACCGGCTGTGGCGACTGCGCATTCAGTGCAAGACCAGCCAGAATAAGTACGCCGACCAAAAATGTCATCGCGCGCATCATAAGGAATACCTCCACAAGTTGTTTGAAATTGACTATACGATTAAACAGAAGTCCAGAGATTACTGAAATCCTCAAGGCAAGTCCAACGGACGCGGTTTGTCACCTGTAGCGGCAGTCTATCGACCGCGGTAGGCGCTCATAGAGCGCCGCTACAATCGTGGCCGTTGGGCTACAATGCTCCCTCGCACGCAATTCGCTACAGCCGTCAGCAAGATCGAGCAATACCAGGAGATCCATGAAAAGCCGAAGAGCATTCCTGAAGTATGGAGCAGAGATGATAGCGGCAATGCCCGTCCTCAAGTCGCCGGCATTCCTCGCGAGCGCCGGAGGTGGTGATCCAGCGATGCCCAACGGGCACACACAATCTGAGCCGCTCTCCGGTCCGAGACTCGAGGATATCGACGGCAGAATGGGTCCGGTGGTGCGCCTCGCCAATGGGAGGTATCTTGCCGTCTACCCGGAAGGGCGTTTGACCAAAAACTGGGACGACACCACGATCCCCGAATACATGTATGGCCGCTTCTCACCTGACGGCTTGAGCGACTGGAGTGAGCGCCAAGTGCTGTTCACCTTTCCTCCCGGCCCCGGCGCCGCGCACCTTTTCGGACTGCGCTTCACCGACTGGCCGAAGCCTAAGGTCAGCGAGGTGGTGAAGGGCCACTGCCACCTATGGCACACGGTCTCGCGAGATCACTCGCAAACCTGGGCGCCGCTTCGCGAGATCGATTATGGCCACACCTACACGGGCGCGCTCAACTCGGCGATCGAACTGAAATCCGGGCGCATTCTCGTGGCGCTGTCGTACCACTCGCCCACGCGCGCCACCGGATTCTTCGTCAGCGACGTGGTCTATTCCGACGATGGCGGCCAAACGTGGAAGAACTGCCGCAGCGATGTGCCCGTGGATTGCGGCGGCAAAGCAGGCGAATCCGGCGCTTGCGAGCCGGTGCTGATTGAGCTCGATGACGGCCGGGTGTGGATGATCATCCGCACACAAACGGGTTACTTGTTCGAATCCTTCTCCCGCGACGGCGGCGTGACATGGAGCACAGCCCGTCGCACGAATTTCCGCGCCTCGAATGCCCCTGCCGGAGTGATGCGTTTACGCGATGGCCGGCTAATTCTCGCCTGGAACAACGAATTCGGCCCGCCGTTTCGCGATGGAATCAGCTACTCGCGCCAATCACTGGTACTGGCCATCCAGGACGGCGGGGAGTGGAAAGGCTATCGCGAGATTAACACCTTCGGCGCGGCTGATAATCTCGACGGGTACGGCGGAATGCGCTACCCGTTTCTGGTGGAGACGCCTGACCACCAAATGCTCGTCGCGTATTCGAAGGATGGCCGGGCGAGCCGGAAGAGGCAGCAGTTCCGCGCCTTCGTGGATTATCGGCTGGCGCTCATCAACCCGCGCTGGCTGCTCGAACCCGGCGCACGCGAGGACTTTTCGCAAGGCGCGGGACGCTTGCAGCTCGCCGCCACCAGCGGCGCGGAGATCTTGCCCGGCCCACAAGGGACGCCGGCGCTGCGTATTACCAAGCCCAGCACCAATGAGCCCAGCGGAGTAACCTGGAATTTCCCATTCATGAACCGCGGTAGCGTGAAGATTCGCGTGCGCACCGAACCCGGATTTTCCGGCCTCTACTTCTCTCTCGCCGAGACCTTCATGGCGCCCTCGCACAATGGCGGCGGCCATTTCCGCGGCGTGATTGACTCCGAAGGCAAGGCGCGTGCGCAATACGTGACCGGCCTGCCCTATGAAGATTCGACCAGCATCCAATGGGGCGTGGATGAGAATCGCAAATTCCAGTTGCAGCCCGGCGAAACGCACGAGCTGGTGTTGAAATGGAATTGCGATAACAACGTGGGCGAAATCAACCTGGACGGCCACTACACCATGAATCTGGCAGGCCTGGAAACAGCGAGAGGGATTTGCTATCTGCGCCTGTTTTCCGCAGCCACCGAAACTGACAATAACGGTGCGTGGATATTCAGCCTCAAAAGCGAAACCACGCTGTAGCGCGGGTGTCCTCGCTGCCACTATGCAATGGCCGTGAATCCGAAAGTCCGCTTCAGCGGCGTAAAGCCGGTCATATACACGGTCACGCCTTCCAGGCGCGGCTGCGCTCCCCGCAACTGCGTCCAGGCATGCTGGCGAAAACCCGGACCGAATTGCACCCGGCTTCCTGCCAGCTCGTACGTCGCCAACCCCTCGCCGAGAAGATAGATGTTGGGCGAAGCGGCATCGCGAGTCAGGGAATCGCCCGTCAAATTTCCGCCCGGCCGGAGTGTTATCTCCACAGCCACGGGCGCCTGGTTTACGCCCGCAACGTTTAGGGTAACTTCGCAGCCGCCATCGATCTCGCGAATCTCCACGCTCGAATTCAAGTGGGTGAAATTGCTTCGGGCGCGCAATGACTTGGGCATCAGCGACCAGTCGCCGTCAGCGCGGCGGTCCGCTGGTGCCAGCGGTTGGTAATAGAAGCCCTCCAGAGATTGTTCCATTCGATAAGCGCTATCGGATTTTTGAAGCGGTCCGGAAAACTGGCCCTTTCCAAAGTAAGCGCTGGCCACACGCACGGCTTCCACCACCGCACCGCCATTGCGAAAGGAAAAAAACCGATAGTCATTCCCAAGAATCGTCGCGCTACGATCGCCGCGGCGAACGTGGACGAAAGAAGAGTGTGGATAGTAGACCACATAATCGGCGGGAATCGGCTCGCGCTTGGGCAGCGGATTGCGAAGTTCGGGGGTTTCCAGGAAGTCAATCACGCAATCACCTATTTCAGGCAGGTGGTTGCGCTCAATGTATTGGGCGACGCTCGCGAACCATCCATCCTGATCATGCCAGGCCATAAATCGATAACATCGGTAGTAGTGCACAAGGGAAACCGCCTGGAATCGGTCCTGACGGTGGGAAATATCCGTAGCGATTTCATCGTTAGGGTGCAGGAAGTAAAGCAGCGTCTCCAGGTTTTTTCGAGGCAGCTCCAAGAGCGCGGGACGGTCGAGCAGCCGGGCCCAGCGCCTGCACGACAAACGCCGTGTCCGGCGGAGAAGCGAAATTCGTAAGGTAGGAATCGATGGTTCCGTCCGGATTCTGGACGCGCAGAAGATAATCCGCGACGCGCTCCATTCGCTCAAGGATCGCAGCCTGACGGTAATAACGCGACTCGGGCGCGAGGAAAGCAGCCGTCATGGCGGAAAGTGTGCCGGCGGAACTGATGACACTGGGAATCGCGTGAGGGTCAAGCCACCCCCCACTCGGCTGCTGGCGCAAGAGAGCCTTCTCCAAACCCGCATCGAGGCTCTTGACCAACTCAGGGTAAATGTCATCGGGAAGCGCCGCTGGTGATTCCTGCGCCGCACTTTGCGCGGCCGCGCCGGCTCCCAAAACACCCAGAAAATCTCTTCGGTTCATAACCGGATTCGCTCTAATCCCGCCGCGCCTTCAGTATTTGACGAATCAATGTCAAATGTTCCGAGTCAGAAGTTCGTCTCAGTACCTAAATGGCAGAAATAAGCGTTCTTATTCGCGTGGGCGATGGGGCGATGGAAGGGCGGGGCTTCAGCCCCGCCGCCGGGAGCAGACTAGCTTTTTGGGGGCTTCAGCCCCTGAAGCGGCGTTGCTTCAGGGCCTAAAGGCCCCTTCCGCTGTTCCATTCGCAGTGGCGGGGCTGAAGCCCCGCCCTTCCAGAACTCTGAATAATTCCACTTATGAATGCAACTAAGCACTAGGCGGCTTTCAATACCTTCTTAAGCCGCTCGGGAACCAGGGGATCGTACAGGGGCAGCAAGTAGTCCCCCACCTCGCGAATGCGCTGGTAGGCGCGCATGCACTCCTCAAGGCTTTCCATGATGCCGATGGGAATGTGCTCTTCGACGTTGCGATATTTGAAGAAGCAATCCGAAACAACAATCTTTCCAGGGCGGGTAGTAATAGAATAGACCATGGAAGACCGGTGGTGGCACCCCGTCCAGAACGCCCGAATTCCGGGTATCACCTCGTCCTCGTCTTCAAGCAGGCGCAATTTCTCCGGCGCGTCGATTTCCAGATACTTCAACGTCTCGTCGGGAATCCGCAGCTTGCGCGGAATGTGCATTTCGTACTTCGGCGCGTGAAAATCCTCAATCCAGCCGCGCTTGGAGATACAGACCTGGGCATTGGTGAAAAGCGGAATGTTGCCCGTGGCGTAGGCTTGCAGCGGCGTGATGAGGACGTAGTCGACTTGCGAGGGCTTTATTCCCAACTGCTTCAGAGCCCTTTCCGGCTGCTCGGAATCCTTTCGCACCATCTGCGAGCGCGCATCGATGGCCTTCTTCCACGCTGCGTTCAGGTCGGTGAGGTCGGTCGGCGGGCCGGTGTTAATAATAAGGGTCTTCCCTCCTCCGCGGATCACCACCATCCAGAAGTGCAGAGTTTCCCACGTGTCCCAGGCGCTCATCCAATACACTTCCGGGCCCGGAACTTCGCACTGGCCCATCTTGAGAATTTGGATTTCGAAGGTCATGAAAACTCCCACTTGATTTGGTCATTGAGCCATTTGGTCATTTGGCCATTAAGAGCATTTGGTGATTTATATATTTTGCCGTTTGGTCATTGAGCAAGTCCGCGACTGCGAGCCCTATCAAAATGGCTAAATGACCAAATTTTATTCACTTCCCGCAAACTTGCTGGTCTTGCCCAATCCTTCCGGCCCGATGCTTTGGTAACCGCCATCGATGGGCAGGTCGGAGCCGGTGATGAATGAGGAATCGTCGCTGAAAAGGAAAAGCACGGGCCCGGCGCATTCCACCGCCTCGCCGCAGCGCTCGAGCATGTGGTATTGGCCCCACACGGGCTCCCACTTGGCGCGATCACCGGCCGCAGCCTTATTCACTTCCCGAGTCCAGATCCAGCCGGGGCTCACGCTGTTTACGCGGATGCCGTAGGTTGCCAGATCCAGCGCCATGCACTTGGTAAGAGTATGCACGGCGCCTTTCGCGGCGTTGTAAGTCCAGCGATTGGGCTGGGCGATGAAGGCGGAGATGCTCGACATGTTGACAATTGATCCTCCACCCTGTTTGCGCATCGGCTCGGCCACCAGTGTTCCCATGCGCGCAAACGCTACCGGGCCGACCGTCCAAATGCGGTCCCAATCCGCGCTCGTTGCGTCCAGGGCCTTCGCCGTAAATGAAAACGCGTTGTTAAAAAGATAATTCACCTTGCCGAGTTTCTGGAGCGTAAGCGCCACAACGTCCTGGCAGAATTTCTCGCTCGCCATATCGCCTTGGCAGTACGCCACACGGAAACCCGCGGCGGTCATCTGCCTGGCGATTTCATGCCCGGTGTCGCGCGTGCCGGTAAAAACCGCCGAAGCGCCTTCCTTGCAGATTTCTTCCAGCGTCGCTTTGCCAATTCCCGATGATCCGCCGGTAATAATCGCCACCTTGTCCTTAAACCGCTCTTTGATGGCCTTGCGTTCTTTCATGATTTGCCCTTTCACGATTTTGTGGCATGGCCATCCTGGCCATGGACACGTGCAAGATGCCCGTGCCACTATGCCTGCCAATTCAGAATGACCTTCACGCACTCGCCCGAACTCATGGCGTCAAATCCCTTCTGGAATTCATCTGATGGAAAGCGATGGGTAATGATCGGTCGAATATCCAGCCCGCATTGCAGCATCATGGTCATCTTGTACCACGTTTCGTACATCTCACGGCCGTAAATTCCCTTGATGGTCAGCAGCTTGAAGATGATGGGATTCAAATCCACCACCGCGGCGTGCTTGGGAATTCCCAGCAATGCAATCTTCGCGCCATGGCTCATGTTGGCGAGCATATCGCGCAGCGCGTCGCTATTGCCGGACATTTCCAGCCCCACATCGAACCCTTCCATCATGCCGAGCCGCTTCTGCACGTCGGCCAGGCTGCTCTCGCGAATGTCGTGGGCCACGGTCACGCCCATTTTTTTTGCGAGTTGCAGCCGGAAGGGATTCGTGTCGGTAATTACCACATACCGCGCGCTGGCGTGGCGCACCACGGCCGCCGCCATCAGGCCAATGGGGCCCGCGCCGGTGATGAGTACGTCTTCGCCCAGCACCGGAAATGACAGCGCGGTGTGTACGGCGTTGCCAAACGGATCGAAAATCGCGGCGATATCTAGGTCCACGTCCGAATGGTGCCGCCAGATGTTGGTCATGGGCAGCGCGACGTATTCCGCAAACGCTCCCGGACGATTCACGCCCACCCCCTGCGTATGCGCGCACAGATGCCGCCGCCCCGCCAGGCAATTGCGGCATCGCCCACAAGTGACATGCCCTTCACCGCTCACAATGTCGCCGGGAAAAAAGTCGGAAACGTTCGCGCCCACGTCCGCAATCTCACCGACGAATTCGTGCCCAATCACCAACGGAACCGGAATGGTGTTCTGCGCCCAATCATCCCACTGATATATATGCAAATCGGTTCCGCAGATTCCCGCGCGCAGCACGCGAATGAGCACATCGTTGATGCCGATCTTGGGCTTTGGGACGTCTTCCATCCATAGTCCCGGAGCGCTTTTGCTCTTTACAAGTGCCTTCAATGTGTCTCCCTATTTAATTTGGCCATTTTGCTATTTGCACGCTCGGTCGTGAAACGCGCCAAGCGGAATTCGCATTTCAGCAAATGGCAAAATGGCCAATGGCACGATAACCCAAATCAAATCACTTCTTCTTGTACCCAAGCTCCTTCTTCAGCTTGTAGGTAATGCTGTCCACCAGGGCCTTCCAACTGGCTTCGATGATATTTTCGGAAACGCCCACGGTGCCCCAGGTGTCATGCCCGTCGCTCGATTCGATCAGCACGCGCACCTTGGCATCCGTGGCGCCCTGCGGATTCAGCACGCGCACCTTGTAATCGGTCAGGCGAATGTCCTTGATGCACGGGAAGAACGTGGTCAGCGACTTGCGCAGCGCGCGGTCGAGCGCGCTCACCGGACCCACGCCTTCCGCCGCGGTGTGTTCTTCCTGGCCATCCACGCGCAGCTTAATAACGGCTTCGGAATGGGAATCCTCCCTGCCCTTTTTCTCGGTAATCAGCCGGAAACCGTCAAGCTCGAAAAACTCGCGGGCGTGGTGGACCATCTTGTCAAAGAGCATTTCGAATGACGCTTCGGCACCCTCGAACTGGTATCCGTTGTGCTCCATCTCCTTCAGCTTTTCCACCACGGCCTTGGCATCAGGCGATGAGGGGTCAAGCCCCAGTCCGCGTTCCACCGCTTTATAGATAATGTTGCTCTTTCCGGACAGCTCGGAAACCAGCACGCGGCGCTCATTGCCGACTGCAGCGGGATCGATATGCTCATACGAGCTGGTGTTCTTCATCACCGCGCTCACGTGGATTCCGCCCTTGTGCGCAAACGCGCTCTTGCCCACGAAGGCCAGCTCATTCCGATGCGGTAGATTCGCCAGCTCGCTGACGTAATGCGAGACCTCGGTGAGGCGCCTCAGGTTTTTCTTTCCGATCGACTGCGTCCCCAGCTTAAGCTCGAGGTTCGCGATGATCGAGCACAAGTTGGCGTTGCCGCAGCGCTCCCCGTAACCGTTGATGGTTCCCTGCACCTGCACGGCGCCCAGTTGCACGGCGACCAGGGAATTGGCTACGGCCAGTTCGCAGTCATTGTGCGTGTGGATTCCCAGCGGCCCCTTCACCGCCTTGGCCGCGGCTTTGAAGCGCTCGCCGATTTCCGCGGGCAGCGCGCCGCCATTCGTGTCACAGAGCACCACGATGTCCGCGCCTGCATCTTCAGCGGCTTGGATTGTGCTCAGGGCATATTCGGGGTTGGCCTTGTAGCCATCAAAAAAGTGTTCGGCGTCGTAGATCACCTCGCGGCCGTGCACTTTCAGAAAAGCCACGGAGCTGCGGATGAGCTCGAGGTTTTCCTTCAATGAAATTCCCAACGCCACTTTGACGTGCAGGTCCCAGGTTTTGCCGAAGATCGTCACCACCGGCGTGTGCGCTTCGATGAGAGCCTGCAAATTCTTGTCCTGTGCGGCGGTGTGGTGGGGGTGGCAGGTGCTGCCGAATGCCGCCAGCTTCGCGTGTCGTAACTTCAGCCCGCGCGCGCGATCAAAGAAGGCCACGTCCTTGGCGTTTGAGCCGGGCCAGCCGCCCTCGATGTAGTCTACGCCCAGCGCATCGAGCTTGCGCGCCACGTTCAGCTTGTCCTCCATCGAGAAGGAAACATTCTCGCCTTGCGCTCCATCCCGGAGCGTTGTGTCGTAAATCTGGATTTTTCTCATACCGTCACTTGCGCCTGAAATCTCAGGGTTAATTGAGAATGACGAATCCGCTGCGGGATGTCAATCTTCGATACCGGTGCACTTTGAAATCCCGGCGCAGGCGACCCCAGGGGTGGCCTCCCACCTCAAACTGACAGCTTCCAGGGTGCGCGATATTCGCGCGACAGGTATTGCTCCGCCTCAGGCCCACCGGAGACCAGCCGTTCGGCGGCGACGTCCCAAACCAGGCGCTTCTGGCTACGGAACGAAACGTTCCCCAACAAGCACGCGCTGGTGGAGCGGTGACCGATTTCCACGTCGCTGATTGTCCTTTTGCGAGACTTGACGCAATCGATAAAATTGCGCACGTGGTCGTATCCGGAATTATTGATGGACACCATCTTCATGGCCGGCGCCATTTCTACGGATTTGCCGTCACGCTTGCGGTTCTCGGGGAACAATTCGAATCCGCCTCGGTCGACGAACAACGTGCCGTCGGTGCCGTGGAATTCAATCCCGTAGCCCTTGCCGTACATGGAATTGGCATTGTTCCACCGGTGCTCATAAACCAGAACGAACTTCGGATTCTCGTACTCGTAGGTCACTTGGAGAGTGTCAGGCGTTTCAGTGTTGTCCTGGTCGTAATACTTGCCGCCCAGGCTGGAAATCACGCGTGGGCCCTGCACGTTCATCCCCCATTGCACGATATCGATCAGGTGAACTCCCCAGTCGGTCATCATGCCGCCGGCGTAATCCCAGAAATAGCGGAACGTCGACCAGCCCTTGGGGTCGATTCCCACCCAGCGGCTCATGTTGAACTGCACTTTGGGCGCGGGGCCGAGCCAAAAGTCCCAGTCGAGCCCGGCGGGCGGATCGGAATCGGCGGGATGGCCAATACCATCGGGATACATGTTGCCGTAATTCCAGGTGCGCACGAAGCTCACCTTGCCCAACATGCCGCTCTGCACAATCTCCACGGCCTTCTGGAAGTGAATCCCCGAGCGCTGCTGCGTGCCGAGTTGCACGACGCGATTGTATTTGCGCGCCGCCTGCACCAACACCTGGCCCTCGCGGACGTCGTGCGTCATCGGTTTTTCCACGTAAACGTCCTTGCCCGCCTTGCAGGCCTCAACGCTCAGGAGGGCGTGCCAGTGGTCGGGCGCGGCCACCAGGACGGCGTCAATGTCCTTGCGGTCGAGAATCTGGCGAAAGTCCTTGTAGGTATCGGCCTTGCCGCCCGCCGCGTCAACGGCCAGCGGCAAATTCGGTTCATAAACGTCGCATACGGCAACTACCTCAACGTCCGGCTGGCCTGCGAAATTCTTCGTGTCGCCCCGGCCCTGATGCCCCGGGCCGATCACACCCACGCGAACGCGGTCGCTGGCCGCCACCCCCGCACGCGGCAAGGAAAGCGCCAGCCCCGCGGCTGTGCCTTGTGCCGCGCGCTTGATGAAGTACCTTCGTGAAAGATCAGTGCTCATTGATTATCCCCCGATTTAAGAAATAAAAATCTCACTACAGAGGGCACAGAGATTCACAGAGAAATACCTCTTTATGTAGCTCCTTGCCCTCTTCGGGTGGAGTCTTTTCCCAACCGCACCACGCTTCACTCCACAGTTCGCACGGAATCATACCTCGTATGGCAGCGGGCTCCAAGTTTTAGACTGGATAATCTCGCAACCTACTCAGTCTTAACCGCATCTTCCGCGAAATCGTGCTCGTGGATCGGGGTCGGCGTAGCGGTGGCGATCAGGCGGTCGACGTCGAAGTACTTGTATAAGTCCAGGCAAAAGAGGTCAGCGTGGCCATCATACCCAATGGGTTTGTCGAGAAGATACTGCAGGCTTTTCATTCCGCCATTCACACTGATCGTGGAGAATTCATGGGGCGAAAGTGCCGCGGCAACCAGCGCGTCAAGCTGGGTGCGGATTCCGTTGGTTTCAAGGCGCATCGAGGGCGCATTCCACTTGGCCTCCACCCAATTCCCGAGGGCGATCAACTGTGCGGCTTCCAACCCCAACGGGCGATCGCCGGCGGTTGCCAGCATTTCAGGAAATAGAAACTGTCCACCCTCGGGCGCGGCGTCGCCGGTGAAGAGCAGATCGGCCACGAATACCTGTTCGCCGCGGTCCATGCGGTCGGCAACCTCTGGCATGCGGTCCCACACCTCTTCGTGCGCGTTCTTCTTTCCCTTATCGTTCAACACGACGGTAAGCGGCGCTCGCTCAAGTGTGGGAATATTCTTCAGCCAAATTCCCGTGGCGCTCAAGCCGTTGCTCAGCAGCAGGCGATACGAAACCGATTCCACACCGTTGTGCTTGGTGTTGGCCACGGCCCAAACCTGATCCACCCTCACAGGTTGATAGCGAACGACGGATTGCAGTTTGGTCCGTTGCGCATCCGCCCATTCCGCATTCGCCGCGGGGTCAGTGGGAATCGCCGGACGGGTGATTTCGCCGGCAAGTTTCCGCGCCAGCCCCAGAATGGTGAGACTGTCTTTGGGAACTCCGCCCGCGAGGTCCGTGTAGCTTTTCACATCCGCTCCCACGTCAATGGGCTCGTCGCTCGCTGGCAATCCAAAATGCTGGTCGAGAAACTTGTACGCCTGCCGCTGGTCGTCCACTTCGTAATTGTGCGCGGAGATGGTGGTGTTCTCGAAGAAGCGCAGATTGTCCTCCTGCCCGTAGAGGCGATAGTAGGGGCGCACGGCCTCATAGATGTACGGCTTCACCAGGGCGGCGCGGAAGCAGCAATCGTCCTCGGCATTGTTGATCAGCAGCGTGGGCCGGGGGGCACGAATGGCCGTCAGCGTCGGGTAGTCCTGGCTTGCCATGACCAGATCGGTGGCGTTCTGTTCCAGGTCGCCGGCCTCGGCGCGCGGGGCGAGCGCCATTCTGCCCTCGAGCGACGTATATCCCGCCACGGGAATGGACACATCTACGCGCTCGTCAAGCGAACTCAAGATGATGGTTTGCCACCCTCCGCCCGATAACCCCGTGACCGCGATGCGCTTCTGGTCCACCTTTGGGTCCTGCCACAAGTAATCGAGCCCTCGGCGCATCGCCAAGTAGAACAATCCCTCCATGTTCGCGCCCACTAGGTCCAAATGCCCGCCGAACCAGTGGGTGTTCTCGGGGGTGTACGATTCACCCATGTCCAGCCACTCGAGATTCAGCGCGATCATGCCGCGCAGGGCTTCGTTGATGCACATTTTCTGCTGGAATTCCTCCGCCTTGCCGCGGTCGCCGTGATGACCCATCACATTGAGCACCGCCGGCGCTTTGCCTTGAAGATTCTCGGGCGCATAGAGCAGCGCGGTGGTGTAAAACCCCGGCACCACCTCGTATCGCAATTTATGCAGCGTGTACCCTTTACCCGAGGGGACGGTCCCAACGTCTTCGAAGCGAGGCGGCGAATTCACCCAGTCGCTCGGCCAGCCGTGATAAACCACATCTTCGAGCACGCGCTTGCGGATCTGCTCGCCCTCGCGCGTCCACTCCCCGGGCGTGGAAACGGCTAGGAGCGCGGGGACCTGCTTCATCAGAAACTCTTGGAGCTGAAACTCCACCAATGCAGGCGATTGAAGGTCCTTCTCCAAAATGGGCTTTAACTGGTAGGGAGTGCTCTGGGCGGCCAACAGACTCGGGATGATCAGTGCAAGAAAACCGAATATGACTTGCTTCTTCATTTTTCCTCCGGGAAACGTCCTGCCTATCGAAATTTTCCGATTACCAGTAAGGGCTGTCACCACAGAGCGCACAGAGAACCCAGAGACGCCTTACTCTGTGCGCCTCTGTGAACTCTGTGGTGAGAGCACCTCCTGGGTTGCTGCTCGGCACGCATGAAACCTTGGCTTCCCCGTGTGCAGCTACCTCAGTCCAACGCAATCTCCCACAAAAGCGTCCGCCGCGGACAAGAGTTTTCCGCGCCGGCGAATTCTCGCGCTAAGACTACTCACATTCGTGTGACTGTCAAGGCTTAAACTGTGGGGAATAAGGATGCCGAGAGCAAAACCGGCTGGAATGACGTCACTTGTCCTATTTATTGCCGCAGAGACACTAACCGGGGGGTGAATGTAAAGCGCAATTTCCGGGGGGAGTTTGCGATGCCGGGAAGCTTACTTCGCTCCGGGCCGAACGTTCGTTGCCCGGGGTCCTTTTTCACCGCGCTCCATTTCAAACTCCACCGCCTCACCTTCCTTCAGCCCGTCAAAATTGAGCTGTTGAAGGCTGCTGCGATGGAAAAACACCTCTTGCCCATCTGTAGAACGAATGAACCCAAATCCGCGGTCGCGAATGACCCGCTTGATTGTGCCTTGCATACGCACCTCGATTTGCGCAGGGGGGGCTTTACGTTAATATTGCCAGTGAAGTCACCTCTTGCACGTTGGGGCCACTCTACCAGCACACAAGGTCAATGTCAAAGGAATGAATTCTGCGAAAGAAATTTGCGCAGGGGACCAAGTGGGGTTTAATCCCCACCGGTTTCCCCCCTCAGAGGACTTCCGTTTTGAATGAATTTACCGCGGCGGAGAGGTCCTCATAGATTTCGAAGACGGTGCTAAGGCGGGTAATCTGGAGAAGTTGCGCGACTCCGCGGGGCAGGTGCAGGAGTTTCAAATCACCTCCCATGTTGCGCGCGGAGGTGTAGCCGGAAACCAGGCTCGAGAGGCCAACGCTATCAAGGTAAGTCACCTCACCAAGATTCAGGAGAATGTGCTTGTGACCGGCGGTGAGCAGATCCTTCAACTTATTGCGCAGCGTCTCCGTCTCCGGCCCCAGGGTGATGCGACCGCGCAAATCCACCAGCATGATGCCATCAATAACCTTCTCCACGATAAAAATTGCCATGGCGATTCCTCCCAGCCGGTTGTTGCCATTCAGATTTCCACCGCGAGTACGGCGGATGGTTCGAGGATGAACTACGCGGTGCGCATCGTAACACGTGATCGAAAATTTTGCGAGGAACTCTTGCGAATACGTCCCGATTTGGCACGCAGGGACGAGGGGGCGCCGCGGCCCTACTGCTCCATGGGGGGCGCCAGAACCCAGCGGTTCTTGTGGAGAAAATCGCTGACAATATTGATGTCGTGCGCGTCGCAGAGGAGCAGTCGGCAGAAAACGTCGGCGGTGGCCACTTTGGGCTCCACCTTGGCGGCGTCGCGAAAGGCCTTTTGGGCTTCACGGTGGTTTCCGGCCTGCCACAAGGCGATAGACTGAAGCGCCATCATGGCGGCGGAATCCGGGTCAACGTTCAGCACCATGGCGCACTCGGCCAGCGAGCCTTCATAGTCCCGCTGCTTCCAGAGGACCAACGCCATGACGCGATGCCCCTCCGGCCCCTGGGGATTCTCCGCAATCATTTTCCCCGCCAGAGTCGAAGCTCCCTGAATGTCTCCCCGCCGCAGGAGGCCAGTAGCCAACTGCTCCCGCGCGCCGGGAAATTCCGGGTTGACTTGCAGGACTTTCTGAAGAAGATCCGTGGCGCGCGCCGTCTCACCGGCTTGATTCAGCAGCACCGCAAGCTCGTACTGGCTCTGCCAGTCCTGGGAATTCAGTGCCACGGCCTTTTCCAGAAGAGAGCGCGCTTCGTTATTCTTGTCTTGCTCCACCAGAATCTGCGCCAAAGCCGCATAGGCAGGTCCCAGGTCAGGTGAGGCTTGAAGTGCCTGCCGCAACGCCGCTTCCGCCTCCGCCGTACGGTGTTGGAACATGCGCATCTCGCCAAGCGCGAAGAAAGCCTGACCATCGTGAGGGTCAAGCTTGGCTGCGGCGTCGTACTCCGAGGCGGCCTTCTCCTCTTCCCCGCTGGCGAAGTAAGCGCGGCCCAGAGTAATGTGCGCAAGCGGGTTGTTCGGAGCGATCCTCACCGCTTCCTGCGCCTGCGGAATCGAATCGTGCGGCCGATCCGAGTCAAGATAGAGGACCGCCAGATTGATGCGCAGCATGGCATCCTTGGGGCTGAGGGCGAGCGCTCTTGAAAACTCTTCCCCCGCGATGCCTTGATAGTCGGATAGAGTAAGGCCCCCTTTTTTGTTGAGCTGGGAATTGACCGGCAAGCTCAACGCCCACGCTACGGAGCCCAAGGTGAAGTGGGCATCGGAATCCGAGGGATCGAGCTGCGTGGCGGTCTGCAATTCGCGAAATGCGTCTGCAAGCCGCCCTTCCTCACGAAGCGCTATTCCCAAACCACGATGGGCCGCCTCCACTTCCGGCTGAATTTCAATGGCCGCGCGGAATGCCTTCTCCGCCCCCGCGGCATCGTGCTGACCCAGGTAATCGAAGCCCTGCAAAATAAGGTCGCTGGCTTGCTTGGTCACTTGGACGGCCGGGATCGAGGCCGCGCCACGCTGTTGGTTGTAAGCAGAGGGAAGAAAGCAGAACAACAAAAGGGTGAAGGTTAAAGGGTGAAGGGAAAACGCGAGGCGGCGAGGCCTTCCCGGAGAACCTTTGCCGGGCTGGAAAGATTTTAGAGATGAGGTTGGAGGCACGCCCTCAACCAAATGTGCATTTTTGAACTGGCTCACTCTAGTCATCTGAAAAATACCCTGAAATGAAATGCGTGCCTGCCTGTCAGTCGACGAAAAACCGAGCGACCCGCCCGTCCCCCACCTGAGCCCAATATCCTGCGCTTACGCTTTATCTAACCTTTACCCTTTTCCCCTATCCCATATCCCTCATCTCAATTCACGCTTCGAACCTGCTGCGGATCTCGAATGACGATTTCCGCCCGGCCCTGGTAAGAGATCACATCGCCCCGAATCTCCACTCGCCTGCCTTGTAGAGCTCCCAGATCGCCAAATTTGCTCTTGTCGGTTGCGAAAATCACACTGGAAAAAGGGCAGGAATGGTAATCCTGGCAGAAATCCAGAAAGGTATTGCCTGTGCGCGCCGAATAAACCCGCAGGACAAGCCCGGAAACGCAGCCGCTTGAGCCCACCAGCGGCCCGGCATTGCGAATGTCCACACAGGGTGACGGAGTGGAGGAAGGGGTGGTCTGAGAAGTCGCATAGCTAGCACCTGCCTGCTGGAAAGTAACCGGGTCGGCAGGAATCGAAGCAGGCTTTCGCCCAAACCGCGTACCCACTCCTATTCCCAGCCCGAAGGCCAGAGCCAGAAGTCCCGTAACCGCAAGGATCGGCCTTCGCTGCATCGCACCACATCCGTCCGCGAACCTGTGCTCAGGGGAAGTATATCAAAAGCTTTAAGAGCATGCCCTCGTCGCCGCACGATGGCACCTGCGATGGCTGCTGCGCTCCCCTCGCAGGGTCGTAATGACAGTTCGCAACCCGTCGCCCGGCTGGTCGCCCGAAGACGGCTTCGCGTCGCAGGGCGAAGTCTTTGGGCCGCAGGACAAACCGCCCCTACGCGCAATTCGCCCAACAACCAAGTTGAGCGAATCACCCACCCGTGCTAAATTGATATTCCCGATTGCGCTGGAGTGGCGGAATTGGCAGACGCAGCAGACTCAAAATCTGCCGCCGGTCACCCGGCATGGGGGTTCAACTCCCCCCTCCAGCACCACGACCGCCTGGCTGCGGCCCGTCTCTCAAGGCCGAAAGTGCATTACTCGCCGCCTGGATCGTGGCGGACACATCTCCTTCGCTGTGGGTGGTGGAGACAAACGCAGCTTCAAACTGCGCGGGAGGAAAGTAGACGCCCGAATCGAGAAGCGAACGGAA
>JASHSC010000028.1 GCA_030036915.1 Terriglobia bacterium | reverse complement strand
ACTCCCTTTGTGCCATTGATGTCCACCTCCCCGCCTGTCCCTGTGAAATCGTCTGCCGCGATGGTAATCACCGTGGGCCCAGCTACCGTAGGCGGCATAGGAGGCATGGAAAGGACTGCCACGTTATTTCCCGAAATGGTTACAGCGCCGTCAGTAGATGTTATGTACTCATTAATGTCATCGCCTCCGCCGGACCCACCACCCACCTTCTTTTCTGGTTCCATGCCAAGTCTCCTCGTTTCGTTCAATATGAAAACCTTCTGGTACCCACTTCAACTCCCGGTATTATCGAGCTGTTTCTCTTCAAAGCTTTCGATGACGGGAGGAAGGACCGCCGAAAGGGTAAGACTCGTCAGTATGCCCAAAACCTCAGCGATGGGGCGATTCGCCTGCGTGGTTGCGGTCAAATGGATCTGGTCGTAAATTTTCTTCTGTGCTGTGTCGTTCATATCACAAACATGCTCGATCTTCATGAGGTAGCAGAGCAGTGCCTGCATCAAACCCTGAAAGACCATCAACAGGATGGAGCGAAAATCGTCGTCTGGAATGGAATAGGCAGACAAGAAGATGAATATCCCAAGGCTCATGAGGTCGCCGGTAAGCAACGAGGCGGAACTGCTAAAATTATTTGCTCCCGTTCCGAAATTCAGGGGTGGAGGTCCCAGGTTGACATTGATGCTCTGTCCCATCACCACCTGGGCATTCGTCCCCAGAGTGAGCTGCATATTCCCACCGATCCCGCTCCCCAGCACCTGGAAGGCGCTCTCAGAAACGGGGTTGGTGCCCTCGTCCGGAAACGACAACCCCCAAGTCGCTGGATTCACGCAAATTTGCATATTTGTGCCATACGCCACCTGCATGTTGAGGGGGAAGGCGATTTGGAAATTGCCGCCGTAAACGACAACGGAATTGATGCCGGCAAAGGAGGTAGGTTCGGGCGGCTGGAAGAGGTTCTTGTTCGGCCCGCCGCCGCTGCCGCCGCCTACGGGCACACCGCCCACGGTGACGGCACGCGCCCCCGGGACTCTTTCCGCCTGATGCCGTCCCACCCGGTAGGTCCGGTCGTATTCAGCATAAATCACCATATGCCGCTCAGAGTGAATCGCCAAATGCTCATGGGACTTGGCATCGACAAATAACAACCCGTTGTAGTTCTTGCTCGGCGAGCCCTCCACACTGCACGATTTGAATCCGCCAAAGGTACTGAATTTGGGTAAGGAAAACGGCGGCATGTTTTGAGCGTTATACACACTGCCCACAATCAGGGGTTGGTCGGGGTCGCCTTCCTCGAAAACCACCACCACCTCATGTCCGATGCGCGGCCAGAAGAACGCGCCCCAGCCTTTCCCTGCCCACACCTGCGCAACACGCAGCCAACACGAGCTGGAGGCATTGTTCTTGCCCTCGCGGTCCCAATGGAACTGCACCTTTACCCGGCCGTATTTGTCACAGAAGATTTCCTCGCCCGGCGGACCCACCACCGTGGCGGTCTGGACCCCGGAGATGACGGGTTTGTGCGTCCGGCGCTGGGGCCGGTAGGGTAGGGCGGTGGGAGTACACGTGAAGCGGTTTTCGTAATGGAAGTCGGAGGCGGCGCCAGCACTCCGATAGCTTCCTTCCCCCATGCGAGCATTGTGCTGGAGGCGGGTGAGAAGATATTCGCCGTCGCCATCGAAGTGGTGCTCGAGGGTAAATTTGTGTCCGGCGGTGAACTGGCCGCAGCCGCTTGTCCCTTCAATTCGCAGACCCTCCACCTCCTCCTGCTCCATGCGAATCCGCACGGTTCTTTCGCCGTCTTTAATAACGTCCTTAAGAGTTTGCGGTTGGGGAGTGCCGCCGCGGTCGACACCATCGAAGCGCTGGGCGTACCCCCCAGGGTAATCGTAGACCTCGAGATGGTCATTTCCGCCTACGTGAAGTTTATGCGTCACTTTTCCCGCGACAATGCTCTCTACAGTCCTTTCCTTGGCTTCCAGATTCTTGCCGGGCATCTCGAAGCAATGGTCCCAGAGCGTGTAGGCACCGGAGCGGAGTTCCTGGGTTTTCTCCCAGCTCCTGACAAGGCTGCCTTGGCCCACGGTCCCCGCGATCTCGTCGTAAATGACTTTGTCTTCTCCGGGTACGGCGGGGTGCCGGTTGGTTGAATCGCTCACGATCATTTTGTGGGTGCCATCGCTGTGTTGGAAGAAATAGTAAATTCCCTCTTCCTCCATAAGTCGGCTGGCGAAGTCGAAGTCGGATTCACGATACTGCACGCAATAATCGCGCGGCAGGTAGGTTCCGGTCGTCTCGTAGGTGACGTCCATTCCGGCGAATACCTCATGGAGAATGTCAGGTACTGCGAGACGCTGGAAGATGCGGCACCTCACCCTTTTGGCCAGCAGCCAGATCTGCGGCACCATCTCCGCGCGATAGTGGGTAAAAATGTCGTCGCGCGACCCCTGGGTGAAGCTCTTGATGATTCCATTCAGGAAACGTGTCTTCTCGCTCGGAAGCCGCAGCTCCACGGTCACGTGCTGCCCCAGGAGGGAGTCAAAGTGGACGGGCGTTTCCACCTGGGCGAGGAGATCAAGCTGGAAGCTGAACAGCTCCGAAATGGCCTCCGAGCCGCGGAAACTGCTCAGTAACAATACGTCTTTTCCCAGAGGCGTTGTGATGGCGAGTGGACGGTCTTCCTGCGTATAGCTGGGCATGGCTAAGTCCCTTTAAATCCAGTAGCTTGAGTGACGGGAAAGGAGTGCTTGCCGATCTGCGGCATTCCCCCGGTATTTCCGATTAAATCTTTCTTGCCCTTCAATACCAGTATCGAAATTGAGAGGAGAAAGACGACACGTAAGAAGACTTTATTGGAAGTTCCTGCCCTTCACCATTGCATTGCCGTGGTTTATGGTAGGCAGATTGTAGGGACGACACCTGCGGTTGCCCTGGGGCCGCCGGCGCCGCCCCTGCGAGCGGATATTTCGGAGGCGTAACATTGCTCAAAAAGACCGCGTACCCGCCGGCGCTTCAGAGGGTGCGCAGGAACGCCGCTAAATCGGCCATGTCGCTCTCGGTGAGACCCATGGAGAATCGCTGGTTGTAAAAGCGGACGACCTGATCAAGCGAGTCGGCCGAGCCATTCTGGAAGTAGGGTGCTCGCCCTGCCAAACCCCGCAGAACGGGTCCCTTGAATTTCCCGATATCCGCACAATGGCCCGTGATCATCGCCCGGCCGGGATCGGTGGTTTCGACCACTAGGTTGGACGGCGCGCCCAACTGCGTCGTACAAGTGAGCTGAAAGACGGGAGTGCGGGGCGGATTGAGTTCGGCCAGAGCGGGCGCCACCGGGTCACTACTATTCGCGGGGACGTCGCTGATGCCGATGTCGAGAGGGAGGGGCAAAGAGTGGTCGCCCACATTCGGAGTATCGTGGCAAGTGGTGCAAGTACCCATAATCGTGGTTATTCCCAGCGTATCGTTAAGTCCCTTGACGTCCTGAATGGTGACTGGCGCAGTGTTGAACAGCACCTCGCCGCGGGCAATGGATTCTCGCGCCAAAGAACGCTCGTCCCTCGTCATCAGGTTCTGCCACGGTGTGAATATCGAGAACGCATCGGGATTGAACGCCGCACCGGTGGGATTCCCTCCCAACGGGTCGTTGATACCCGGATAATAGGGCGTCATCGAAAGGAGGGTGGGCCCACCGCTCGCTCCAGCCGCACCCAGGTCCCCCGCGGCAAAGTCAAACTGCTGGGCCGTGTAAGTGCTCGTTTCGAAGCTCACAATCTGCTGGAGTTGCTCCTGCGGGGGACTGGCCACCGCCTGGGCATGGGTCAGAGCGGCGTCCATGGCTTGATGCTCCAGATCAAACGTCAGATTTGATTGATAGGTTGAGGGATTGTTCAGCGGATCGATGGTTTCCCTCCCATCGAACATCACGGTGCTCAGGAAACCCAGATTGGTTGCGGGCAGCGGTCGGCGATACATGGAGAGATACTCCTGGCCTGTTGAATCGGTGGTTATGGCGCACCCATACGGATCGGAGATGACCTTGACGGTAAACTGGGCATTGGAGGGAATTGCAATGGAAATTCGGATTAGGCCCTTGCTGAGAAGCAGGCTATAAGCTGTGTGGGAGGGAGGAAGATTATTCACACCCGGCGCGTTCGGGCAGACGGAACCATCCACAGGGCGAAAGATGGGATCGGTGCCATTTGTGGCCAGAAAGCGTTCCTGGATGTCCTGCGGAGTCACACTCCACGCGTCATTGGGCATGTGGCAAGTTTTGCAGGTTCGCCCGTTGGTTCCCAGGCTTTGAAGGAAAGGGTTCTGGGGTTCAATCGATCCTGTGGTCGAGAATGTCCCCAGGTATCCCGTCGGGTTCGGAAAAATGGATAACCGGGAAGTTCCTTCCAGGGCTCGGAGCGAATGTGTAACGGAGAACCCCAATATGGCCATTAAAGATGCGGCGACACCGAGAAGGCCCAACCTCTTGCTCAAAGGCGGCTTGCCCGAGTTCGCCATGCCTATTTTTCCACCCATGGATTTCCCCTCCTGCCGTCACTGCTGATTTTTGTCGTTAAGAAAGCCGTCACAGGGATATCGAAATTGGAGGGTGAAAGACGACAGGTGGGGAAAATTTTGTTCAGGAAGACTAGCCCCGGGTACGAGCTCGTGGCACCGGAATCCAGGTAGGACGGGAACGGAAACGAGATTTTTGGACTATCTGTAATAACTCGGCATGTCTCTAATTGGTCTATCAAAAATCTTGAAGAAAACGTGACAGGCGGATCGGAAAAAAGGGGGCCTTATTGGTGGAACACGCCGGAGAAAGCTGCGGGTGGGGAGACTTGGCTTAGCGATTGGCGAAGCAAGAACTGGGCATTTGGAAGCTTGCCATTCCAGTGGTTGAAAAGGTCCGCTCGCTGCGCCTCCAGGTGTTCGGCTTCATCGGCCTGCCCGTTTCTGCGCAGGAGGACGGCAAGGGCGGTCCAAGTGCGCGAAATGCAGGTGGCATCGCGCAAATCGTTTTGCGGGTCGGGCTTCCATGCCATCAGCTTGTCCAGTAGCTCCTGGTAGGTCGCAATGGCTTTGGGGGTTTGGCCGGTTTCGGCATACTCATCGGCCAAGGCTCTCATAACGTGATCGGTTGCGCTCATGGGCTCGACGGCGTCGGCGGGGTAGAGGTGAGCGTCCCGCAGGAGCTGGAACGCTTGCTCGAGGCGCTGATGACTCTCTTGCTTCTGGCCAATCCAGCGTGTGGCATAAGAAGATCCGGCCAGCAGGTCAGCGGCATAGACCTGCGTGCTGCCATTGGATTTCACTTCCCGAATGCGTACAAGGGCATGATCATAGACTGCCAGAGCTCTCTGCGGCTCGCTGTGGCGCAGAATATTGCCCATTTCCAGCGCGTGCGAGGCCACCGTTTGGCGGCTGAGATAATCAAGGGGGTCCATTTTTGCGAGTTCCTCACCAATGTCGATCCCCCTTTGGAAATCCGCAAGTGCCTCTCGACTTCGGCCCAGGCTCGGTTCCGCATCCTGCTTTCCCAGAATCATGCCCTCCGTCCGCAACGCTTCGGCCAGATTGACTCGCAGGGTGACGTGCCCGCCGGCCGCTTGCGCCTCCTGCAGTTTGATCACCTTTTGAGCCACCTGCAATGCGCCGTCCAGATCTCCTGTCTGCCACCGCGCGACCACTAATGCGCCAAGAATGCTGCCTTCAGCTTTATGAGCGGAGGCATCTAATCGCATGATTTCCAGGGCACGCTGGCCAGCGCGGACAGCCCTCTGGAAATGTCTCGAATTGTCGTAAGAATAGGCCACATTCAGTTCAAAATACGCCATCGGGTAGATATCGTGGGGGTCAATTTTCTCGAGATGCATATATTGCTCGATTCGCTCTGACGCTATATCAGCCCAAGCCGCCTCGTCCCCCCGGCGATTCTGCTCGTCGGCGATGGTCATGTGATCGTGCGCAATCGTTGCCGCGAGCAACAATCCTCTAACATTTGTGGGATCGACTTTCAGCACTGGCTGGATGAAGTTCTCCGCCTTGTCAAGACTCACTTCCGCCTCGGTGAACTGGCCGAGGTTGGGTGATGTAGGATTGCCTTGGGCATGTGCGACCCGCACATAGGCCAAGGCAACATCGAGCGCCAGATCCTTGTCGCCATGAACGTCGCTGCCCAGCGAAGTGAGATATTGCAGCGAGTCCGTCACCATTTGCATCCGGACCTTCGTGGAACCCGGCAGACCGCGGATCCCTTCATCAAGCGCGATGAATTTATTGGCCAGTTGCCGCACCTGCTCGAATCGCCGTTCGGCAATCTTGCGTTCACGATTGGCAATCAGCAATCCGGCGGAAAGACTTCCAATCACCAGCGCCAGGGCGGTGGCCGTCAATGCCACGACGGCGCGATTGCGACGCAGGAATTTGGCGGTGCGGTAGGTTATCGAGTCCGGCCGGGCGCTGATGGGCTCATGGGTAAGATAGCGGCGAATGTCATCCGCGAAGGCCGCTGCCGAGTTGTAGCGTTCCAGTGGGTTCTTCTTCAGCGCCCGGGTAGTGATCGTGTCCAGATCACCGCGCAACAGGCGGCGCAGCTTTTCGGGATTGCTTGAGCGGTTGGCGGCGGCCGTCTCCACGGTTTTGGCGTCGTCGGCTGCCATGGCCCGCGACGGGCTCTGGGTTTCGGTTTCTACGATCGCCTTAATCAAGTCGGCTGGCGAATGTGCGTCGGGACCGGCGGGGTGCTGCCCGGTCAAAAGAATGTAGAAGAGGACGCCGGCCGCGTAAACGTCAGTGGCCACAGTGACCGGCCCACCGGTAACCTGCTCCGGCGCTGCATACTGAGGAGTCAGGGCGGCTCCGCCTTCGCGAGTGAGCTGCGTTGCTCCTCCCTCCGCGCCCTCGTCCTCCAGCAATTTTGCGATGCCAAAATCCAGCAGCTTCACCTGGCCATCGGTCCGTACGAAAACGTTGGAAGGCTTGATGTCGCGGTGAACGATCAGGTTGGAATGTGCGTGCGCAACGGCGGCGAGCACGTCCAGAAAAAGCCGCAGGCGCGCTTCCACGCCCAAACGTCGTTCGTCACAGTAGGCCACGATGTCCTGGCCCTCAATGTATTCGAGGATGAGGTAAGGTTGCCCGTCCGGCGAGACGCCCGCGTCCAGGAGTTGGGCAATGTGGGGATGCGCGAGGCGTGCAAGGATTGTGCCCTCGCGCTTGAAACGCTCGCCCCCCGTGTGGGCGAGGAGCGGAACGCGAAGAACCTTGACTGCGGCACGGCCCTTGAACCGCCCATCGCTGCGTTCCGCCAACCAAACGCTGCCCATTCCACCTTCGCCGATCAGCGAGACCAGCGTGTATGCGCCCATTGACTTCCCGGCCATCGTCGCTTCCAAGGGCAAAGGTGAGGGAGGTCCCTTTTCGAGGAACTGCTCTTGCGATAACACTTGATGTTCACTTAGGAGGCTTTCCAGGTGCGAAGCCAGGGCGGGGTCTTTCGCGCGCAGTGAAGCCAGCCAACTGGCGCGTTCTTCGTCTTCCATTCCCAGCGCCTCGTCCAAGTAGGGGCTGATTTTTTGCCACCATTCCGGACTCTGAGTGGACATCAACGCCTCACAGAGATAGCGGCGCGCGGAGAGTTCGGTGGAGATAAATGCGTGCCTTGTCCCACTTTCGTTGCACCGTGCGCTCGGAAACGCTTCGCATCGCGGCAATTTCCGCGAAGGAGAAACCGCAGAAGAATTTCAGGTCCACGATCTCCGCAAGCGAAGCATCGACCTTGGACAACTCATCAAGCGCGTCGCTGATGGGCGTGAGTTCCCGCTCGTCGGCCAGTGCCTCTCCCGGGTCGGTCCCTAGCCGTGTGATCTCAAATTGCTTGCCACGCTTCACGGCGCACCGTCGCCGGGCATGATCAATGATCAGTCCGCGCATCACCCGCGCCGCATATCCCATGAAACGCGCCTGGTCAGGAAATTGTGGGCCGCTGCGCGCCGCCATGTTCAAGTACGCCTCATGAAGAAGGGTTGTGACCCCAAGGCTCACGGGCGCACCATGTCGCGCCAGTTCGCGCTTGGCCTGACGATGCAGTTCGGCGTATAGCGCGACGAACAGCGCCTCGCCGGCACCCGGGTCGCCGCGCTCAACTGCTCCCATGAGCGACGATATCGTCGCCTCGGCTTTTTCCGTCATGCGAATGCCAGTGATAATGAGAAATGGCCCAGTGAGTCTCGAAAATGGGCTTAATTCACAGCGAGGTCCGGACTAGCCCCGAACTTACTCTTGGGCGTCAAGAAGCTTACCTTAACGAGGCGATTGGAGAAAGGGAGATTTGCAGGTGTTCGGTCAATAAATTCGACAGAGGGTGATGATGGTATTCAAGTTAATTGAGATGCAACATCGAAAGGTCAACAATCTCGCGGGCAGTCCCAGCACGGCAACGCCGGATCGAGATGGACCGAGCCCGGAAGCCTGAGGAATGAGCCTTCCGGGCTCGTTATCAGGGTATTTCCCTCAAATTCAAACCGACTCTTAATGCTAAGAAATGCAAATCAGTTAAGTGTTTCGCCGCCGGAGGACACCTCCTAGCAACAAAAGCCCTGAACCGAATAGGACCATCGATGCTGGCTCCGGTACGACGGGAAGTGGGGACGCACTTGCTGAGGTTGGGGGCAACACGGTTATCGGCGGAGTAATTGTGGTGCCCGGGAGGATCGGAACGGTCGGCGGAGGAATTACTGGGGTTGTTGCGGTTTGCGCCGAGGCACCAGCTGAGGAAGCTGTGGAGGAGTTCACCGTCAAACTCCCTAAAGGACTGGTGAACTCGACCGTCCCCGGTGAATCTGAAATCGGCGCCGAGGACGCGGCAATCGCTGTGGCGACCGCAGCGCCGACGCTAAAGCTTGAGGATGAACTCGATTGTAAGCAGCTTGCCGCACCACATGCTCCCAAAGCAACACTCAATGCCCCATCGTCGCCTGCTGATATCGCCAATGTGGTTGAACTTGAACTTGTCAGACTAACTGGCGTTTGAGCTTGAGCCGAAATGAGACACACTCCCAGCATAAGCCAGACCGTAAGAAATGCAATTTCCGTACGCTTCATGAACCTCCTCCGAAAATCCCGATTTTCCCAAATGCAATTCATCTGCATATTGGGACACAGTGGTTAAAGCACCACACCTTGAAGCTGTGCAAGTGTCGTGCCAATCTGCTTTGGGCTGTACAAATCCCCCCTGTGTTTTGAATGAGATGCATTGTGGAAAGAATTTTGAAAGGGGTTGGTTGTAACAATGCTGCAATCTTATCGCACTTCGGCAGGAACATTCCCGGAAGGCCCTATCGTGTGGCCTCCAAAGTCTCTCGCGCCTGCTTTGCGTCATCGCCCTGGAGCCTCAAATTGAGTGCCGCCTGGAGCTCCTGCCGTGCTTCCCGGCGATCACCCGCGGCATAGAGCGCCAATCCCAGGTGGTAACGGTAAGAAGGATCATGCGGGGATTTGTGAACACAATCCTCAAACAGCGGGATGGCGTTTGAAAACATTCCCTGGTGGTAATACACCATGGCCAGGGTATTGGAAATGGAGTCGAGGTCCGGCATTAAGCGCTTCGCCCTCTCCGCCAGGCTCAAGGCCACGTCGAGATTGGTGTTTTGCTGAAGATAAACCCAGGCCAGATTGCCCATGGCGACCGCGGAGTTCGGATCAATCGCCAGTGCTTGTTGATAATTTTTTTCCGCTTTGGCCCAATCGCCCTGCTGGAGGCAGAGGTTTCCGATGAGTGTGTAGAAAGGCGCAAATTGCGGCTGGATTTTTGTCGCCGCCTCAAACTGCAAGGCAGCATCCTGAAAGTGCCCTTCTTGCTGGAGAAGCTGGCCGAGCCGCAAGTGAGCCTGAAGAGAATCCGGGTCAAGCTGAAGGGCCAGTTGAAACTCTGATTTCGCCTCTTGAGCCTGCTTCTGGCCTAGCAGAATTGAGCCTAGGATGATATGGACGATGGGGTCAGAAGGATAGGCTGACAAGCATTCACGAAGCAGGTCGAACGCCTTGCCCGGCGTGCGCTGCTCGACGTAAAAATCCGCCATGCGTCCCAGCACATCGCTGTTCTGAGGGTCAAGCCGCAGGGCTTGCATAAATTCGCCCTCGGCCGCGCCGGCTTGCTTTTCGCTGGCCTCGGCTTCCGCCAGGCCGAGATGAGCGGCAGCGCTTTCAGGAGCGAACTCCAACGCGGCACGAAATGCTTCACCCGCTTTTTCATATTCGTGCGCGGCAAGATCAGCATCGCCCAGCGTCAGGCGTTCATCCCCGCCCGCATTCGGCAGGGAAGCGGCCCGCCCGGCGTACTGCTGGGCGGTTTGCAAATCTCCCGTGGCCAGATTCAATCTCGCCAACCCCTGAAGAATCGCCGAAGAATTTGGAGCAATGCCGAGCGCCAGCTCCAACTCGCCCTGGGCCTGGTCAAGATTGCCCTTTTTCCACTGAGCCATCCCCAGGAAATAGTGCACCTCGGATGAATCCGGAGCCTCGGTGAGCAGGTTGCGAAGTTCGGCCAGGCTCGCGTCGGTTTTCCCCTCAGCCAGGAGCACCCGCGTGTGCTCGAGGCGGGCATCAAAGTTATCCGCAGACTGATGGAGTGTCTCCTGATTCAACGCTGCCGCCTCCGCAATCTGGTTGCTTGCGAGCAGGGCATCCACCAGATGATTCTCCGCCTCCAGATTGTGCGGCGCCGCGTGCAGGGCCAGCCGATACTCTCCGATGGCCTGCGCCGGCTGCTTCCATTGCATATAGAAATCGCCCAGCGCCACGAAATCCTCGGGCTGGTTATGGGCTTGCTTGCCGAGTTTCTGTAGCACGCCCTCCGCCTCCTGCACTTGCTGCCGGCTGAAGAGCAGGTCTGCCATGTTGATGCCCAGCGCCGTAGAGTCGGAATTCTCCTGCGCGCCTTCTTGCAGAACGGCGCGAGCCTGCTCCGGCGAGTTTCGCATCCGGAATAAATTCGCGAGATTGACATACGCCTGAACACAGTGGGGATCATAATCTAGGGCCTGACGCAAGGACTGTTCCGCATCGGAGTAGTTGGCCAAGGCAATCTGAGCGAGAGCCAGGTTCACTCGGGTATCCGCATCCCCGGGTTTCAGATCAATGGATTTCTGGAACGCCTCAGCCGCCTCCCGGTAATCCTTGTGCGCCAATCTTGCCGCACCCAGCAGGCCGTAGGCTTTTGAGTTTTGCGCATCCTGCTCCAGAACGCGTGTGGCCTGATCTTCCGCCTGGGGGAACAGATTCCGGTCGAGACACAGCTTCCCGAATTCCAGACGCAAATCCCAGCGCTTCGGAGCAAGCCGCACGGCTCGCTGGAGCGCGGCGAGGGCATCGTTCGAGCGACCAAGGGCAAGGTCCGCGGTGGCGAGTTCGGAGAGAGCTTCGACAAACCGCGGATCGCGTTCCA
>JASHSC010000268.1 GCA_030036915.1 Terriglobia bacterium | reverse complement strand
CGCGCGGCCATCCATCACCGGCATCGTGTAGTCGGAAATAATCAGGTCGGGCTTCGCGTCCAGCGTCTTCATCAGGGCGTCAGCACCGTCCGAGGCGGTGATGACCTCGCCGCACTTCTCCAGGCTCTGGCAGATCAAATGGAGGATAGTGGGATTGTCATCGACGACCAGAATTTTGATGGTTGAGGACACTCAGCAACCCCCAGAAATTGGAAACTAGAAACTGGAAATCGGCGCCGGAATTGCAATTTTCCAGTTTCTAGTTTCCAGTTTCCAATTTCAAATGCGGCTTGCCGCGCCGCGCCTTGGCGCGATAATGCCCGCTTCTGCCCCCGCTCTTTTCCAGCAAACGCAGTTCGGAGATTTCGATCCCGCGGTCCGCCGCCTTGCACATGTCGTAGACCGTCAACGCCGCCACGGCCGCGGCGGTGAGGGCTTCCATTTCGACTCCGGTGGGACCTTTGGTGCGAATGGAAGAAAAAATCTCCACGCCATTCTTACAGAAATTGGCCCGAACATCAATATGGCTTAGCAATAAGGGATGGCAAAGCGGGATCAGCTCGGCGGTGCGCTTGGCCGCGGCGATGCCTGCCACGCGCGCGATTTCCAGCGGATCGCCCTTGGGGTTCCGCCGGGCGGCGCGCAGAGCGGCAGCGCTCATCCTGATGTGCACGCCGGCCGTCGCTTCGCGAAGAGTTTCCGGCTTTGCGGACACGTCCACCATGCGCACTCTTCCGGCAGAATCGTAATGGGTCAGGTTTTTTCCCATAAGTTAACTAATCATCCTCCGGCAAATCCTGAGGCTTCCGCGATGGCCTAGACTTTCACCTGAGCCCCAAGGGGGCGAGCGAACGAAGCCCAACCCAACGGCCTGGGTCGGCGGAGGCACCGCACGAAGTCAGAAGCCCTGAAAGGGCGGAAGGACCTGTTTCAAATCCCGGACGTCACGACATCATGTCGATAATCGTATGTCGCCCTTTCAGGGCTGCGAAATTGGAATTACACCGTTAACCCAGGCCGAAGGCCTGGGCTTTGCTAGAACGCCCCTTCGGGACTCCTACTTCACCATCACATCCACCCAATCGCCCGCCGCAAGGTTCGTCTGTTCCTGATGAACCACCAGAAAACAATCGGCGGCGGCAATTCCCACCAAATCCCCGGAGCCCTGCCAAGTCACACGACTCACTACGGGATCGACAGCGGAGCGCTCGAGCCGCGCCGGCAGAAACATGGTCAGCCCGGTTTTCTGCTCGAGGGGCTTCGCCAAGCGAGCGCGTAGGAACAACGGCGGCGCGAATTCCCCGCCCCCTAGAACTTCCAGCGCCGGCCGCGCGAACAAGGCGAAAGTGACGTAGCTGGAAACGGGATTGCCCGGGAGTCCGAAGAAAAATTTCCCCCGCGCCCGTCCGAACACCACCGGCTTTCCCGGCCGCAGCGCCACGGATTGGAAATAGAATTCCGCGCCCAGATCGGAGAGGACTTGCTCCACCAGGTCGTACTTGCCGGCGGAAACTCCTCCGGTCAGGAGGAGTAACTCGGCGTTCAAGCCTTCCTGGATCAGGCTCCGCAAATCTGCGGCGCGATCGGGAGCAATCTCAAAGCAGTGCGGAATTCCGCCCGCCGCGGCCACCTGCGCGGAAAGAGCAATGGCATTGCTATTGCGAATCTGGAACCACTCGGGTTGGCTCTCAACCGGTACTAACTCATCTCCCGTGGGAATGATGGCCACGGTGGGGCGTGCAAACACTTGCACGCGCGACTTCCCGACCGTTGCCAACAGGCCCAATTCAGCCGCCCCCAGCCGCCTTCTCCTTGGCAAAACCGTGGCGCGCGCCGCGGCTTCACTTCCCTGCCGGCCAACGTGCTCACCGGATTGGACGCTGCGCTGGATTCGAACTTTGTCTCCGTGTGGTTCGGTGTACTCAACCATCACCACGGAATCGGCGCCGCCGGGCAAGGGGGCGCCGGTCATGATGGAAATACACTCGCCCGCTTCCAGGTTGCCCGCAAAGTGGCCGCCCGCGCGAATTTCCCCACGAAGGCGCAATTCGACGGGCGGCATAGCCACGTCTGCCGCGCGCACAGCATATCCATCACGAAGCGAGCGGTGAAAAGGAGGATAATCACGGTCCGCCGCCACGTCTTCGGCCAGGAAGCGGCCGCCGGCCGCTTCCAAGGGCACCACTTCCATGCGCGGCTGCAAGTTGGCATCGGCCAGCTTCTTTTTGACCAATGCCAAGGCGCATTCAAATGAAATTGTTTTGCTTGGGTTGTCAGGCATTGGATCCCATGCGTCACGGACAAACAACCGACTCATCCAACCACACGCATTGGTCGCGCTCAGGGCCCGTGGAGACCATGGCGATTTTCACGCCCACCTGGTCCGCCAGGAAGCTGAGGTAATCGCGCGCGCGCTGCGGCAATTGCGAGGCCTCGTGCGCGCCAAAGGTGTCTTTCTGCCAGCCGGGAACGGTTCGATAATGCACCTTCAACTGCTCGAGGGTTTCGACCTCCGCGGGGAAATTCTTAAACCGCTTGCCCTTGAATTCGTATTCGACGCCCACGGGTATTTCCGCCAGGGTGTCGAGAATATCGAGCTTGGTGATGATCACGGCGCTGAGATGATTCACGCGCGCGCTGTAGCGGGCAAGCGGCACGTCAAACCAGCCGCATCGCCGGGGGCGCCCGGTGACGGCTCCGTATTCGCCGCCGCGCTTGCGAATTTCTTCCCCTGCAGCGCCCAAAGCTTCCGTGGGAAACGGCCCGCTGCCCACGCGCGTGGTGTAGGCCTTGGAAACACCCACCACTGCATGGATGCGCGTCGGTCCCACTCCCGTGCCCGTGCAGGCTCCCCCGGCCGCGGCGCTTGAACAGGTGACGAACGGATAGGTGCCGTGGTCGAGATCCAACAGCGTTCCTTGTGCTCCTTCAAACAACACGCGCTTGCCCCGGTCCATCTCTGCGTTCAAGTAAGCCGAAACGTCTGTAAGGTACGGAAGCATGCCCTCTGCAAGTCGCAGATATTTTTCCGTCAAATCCTCCGCATCGAGCGGGGGCGCGGAGTACAGCGCCGCGTCAATGCGATTCTTTTCCGACACCAACTCCTTGCACATCTCACGGAACCTCGCCGGATCGCGCAAATCCGAAGTGCGCAGGCCGCGCCGCCCGGCCTTGTCCTCATAACTCGGTCCGATGCCCTTGCGCGTGGTGCCGATCTTCCCATCGCCGCGGGCGTTTTCCGCCGCCACTTCGTGCTCGCGATGGTAGGGCAAAATCAAGTGCGCGCGATCACTCACCATCAGCCTGCCGGCGACGCTTGCTCCCGAGTCTTCCATCTTACGAATCTCCTGCTGCAAGGCTTCAGGATCAATCACCACGCCGTTCCCGAGCACGGCGGTCTTGTCCGGCCGGATAATACCGGTGGGCAGAAGCTGAAGAACGTACTTCTTCTCTCCCACCAGAACGGTGTGGCCGGCGTTGGCGCCGCCCTGATAGCGGGCGACGATGTTAAAGCGCCCCGCCAGGGTATCCACCACCTTGCCCTTGCCCTCGTCACCCCACTGAACTCCCACGATTACGACATTGCTTGGCATGTGGCCGTTGTCCCTATTCGAGATGTTTATCCAGAATTCGCTTCAGCGATTCTTTCGACGTGCTCCCCACCACCTGCTCCATCACCTGCCCGGCCTTGAAGAGAATGAGCGTGGGGATGCTGCGGACGCCAAAACGCCCCGCCGCCTCAATGTTGTCGTCCACGTTCAGCTTCCCGATTTTCGCCCGGCCGGCGTATTCCTCCGCCAGGGCGTCCACGGTGGGCGACATCATTCGGCAAGGACCGCA